>CBFCXA010000001.1:0-33798 GCA_965601985.1 uncultured Chromatiales bacterium
GGTGTCGCTGACCGTATGAAGGATCGCATTCAGCGCCTGGTTTATCTCGACGCGCTGGTGCCGCGCACCGATCGCATGAGCGGTGTGGCGCGTAAGGAGGATGGCTCGTTTCCCGAGTACTGGCTCAAGCGCGAAGCGAAATTCATCGATGGTTACCAGATGGACTATTTCGCCGAGTACCCGCTGGAGATGCTGGTTCCGGCCGACGACGAGGCCAACAAGGCCTGGCTGGCGCGGCGCATCACGCCGCATCCGGCGCGCGGCTGGTCCGACATGCTGGAACTCGAGAACGGTGGCTGGGAGGGCGTGCCGCGAACATTCCTGCACTGCGTCGGCCAGGTCTACCAGCCGACCTCGCCGGCGATGGTCGGCCCGGCCAGGGAACCCGGCTGGGACTACCGTGCGATGGACTGGTCGCGCGATGCGATGGTCACCCATCCGCAGGAGCTCGCCGACCTGCTGGATTCGCTGAGCTGACGACGGCCGCCGTGCAGCGGCGCCGTCGCGTCGTGCCTGCTGCCCGACTCACCCAGGCTCGATAGTCTGTATTCATACTGAAATCGGAGATACCTGATGCCCATCGATCGACGCGCTTTCCTCACCACCGCAGCCGCTGCGGCCGCGGCTTCCGGTTCAACGGCCACGTTGGCCGCTGGTTCGCAGCGCGCCCGCGTCTGGGAGGTTGGCGAGAAAGGCGGCTACGACACCATGCGGCTGGTCGAACGCGAAGTGCCGGCGCCGGGCCGCGGTCAGGTCATGGTCGACGTCGCGATGAGTGCAATCGCCGGCCGCGACCAGGCAATCGTGCGTGGCTGGTTCCTGACCGACAAGCCGCCGACCCTGATTCCGCTGAGCGAAGGCGTCGGTACGGTGATCGCAGTCGGCGAGGACGTTCAACGCATCAAGACCGGTGACCGGGTCGTCTGCTGCCATTTCGCCAGCTGGGTCGATGGACCGTGGACGCAGGCGAATTACGCGGCCGACGTCGGCAACAATATCGACGGCTGGCTGGGCGAGAAGGTGCTGCTGCCGGCGTCCGGGCTGGCCGTGTTGCCAGACGATGTTACCGATGAAACGGCCGCCACGATGACGGGGTCCGGTGTGACTTCCTGGCATGCGTTGCACGAGGTGGCCCGGGTCAAGTCCGGCGATACGGTGCTTACGCTGGGCACCGGCGGTGTGTCGTCATGGGGTCTGCTGCTGGCCAAAGCCGCGGGCGCGCGAGTCGTCGTGACCTCATCAAGTGACGAGAAGCTCGCAAAGATGCGCGAACTCGGCGCCGACTACACGGTGAACTATCGCAAGACCCCGGAATGGGGTAAGGCGGTAATGGAGCTCACCGGTGGCGTCGATATCGTACTGGAGAATGTCGGCCGCCCGACGCTGGATGAGTCCATGCAGGCCTGTGCGAACAACGCGATGATCGTGATGATCGGTACCGGCCCGGTGCCTGATCAGCTGCCGAAGATGCCTGGCTTCTACATCAAGAACCTGTCGATGAAGGCGATCAGCAATGCCAGTCGCCGGATGCTCGAAGATATGGTGCGCGCCGTGTCGGCGACCGACATCAATGCGGTGATTGGTGGGCGTTACGCGTTTAATGACGTAGTCGAAGCGTTCGACTTCATGTCGCAATCGAGCCATATCGGCAAGGTAATCATCGACCACAAGGCCTGACTGAGACCCGAAACTTATGACTGACAAGATACCCGAGCAGATTCCGTCCATGGCCGCCATGGAAGCCAAGGCCCCGGTGCAGGATTACCTGTATCCACCCAAACCGCTGGCGCGGCTCGATGCCGATATTCGAGTCACTTATACCGGCGTCTGCGGGACGGACCTGCACATGATCGACAACGACTGGGAGCTTTCGCGATACCCGCTGGTGCCCGGCCATGAGGTTGTCGGCCATGTCATCAGGGTCGGCTCTGACGTGAAGGATCTGAAAGTTGGCGATGTAGTCGGGCTCGGCGCCCAGGCGCAGGCTTGTGGCGAGTGCGAATTCTGCCTGGAAGGCATCGACAATCTCTGCCCGAACCGGAAGTTCACCTATATGGAGAACACCGTCGACGAGACGGGCGAGCATGTACATCACGGCGGATTTTCATCTTACATTCGCACCGATTCCCGCTACCTGTTCAAGGTTCCGGAAGGCTACGGAGAGCAGTACGTAGGCCCGTTGATGTGTGGCGGCCTGACGGTTGCGGCACCGCTCTACGAGTACGCCGGCAATACCTGGGACCTCGAGGGAAAACGTGTCGGCATTGTCGGTATCGGCGGCCTGGGTCACATGGCAGTTCAGTTCGTTGCCAAGATGGGTGCCGAAACCTATGCGATCTCGCGCGGTAAGAACAAAAAGGCGTTCTGTGAAGAACTCGGTGCCAGCGGGTTCATTGATTCATCCGATGAAAGTGAAATGGAGGCCCATGCGGGGAAGCTTCACTACCTGCTGGTCTGCATCTCCGGTGGCGACGTTGATATCAATCATTACGTAGGCTTGATGCGCCCCTACGGAATTATCCATTTCGTCGGCATTCCCGACAGTATCGTGAATTTCAACCTGATGCCGTTCACCTTCGGCCGCCTGACGCTGTCGGCATCACCCATCGGTTCGAGCAAGCAGATGCGCGCCATGCTCGATTTCGCGGCAAAGCACGACATCAAGCCGATCATCGAGGAATTCACCCACAGCAAGGCCAATGAGGCGCTCCAGAAACTCCGCGACGGCAATATCCGCTTCCGCGCAGTGCTAAAGAATGACCTGGTCTGACCGCTGCTTGGGATAGCCTGTCTGATAGGTCCGGGTCGGACCAAGCCAACCCGCTGATATAGAAAGCGATTCCTGCCGAGAGAGCGCATAAATCTGCCTTAGACGGGTCTTTTTGGGGGCAAAAACGACAGTCTTAGGCGAAAGGCTGTCTCTAGAGATCAGGCGATGCTGACAAACGCGGCAAGCAGCGTGGCGGCGCAGCCTTAGAGCAACGTTTTTCGTGCCAAAAAGCGTCCTCTAAGCGTTCGAATCGGTTAGAAATCATCCTGCTTTTTACTGAAAATCAATCACTTGTCTTGGTCCGACCCCGTTGGTGCGTTCAACTTGTCTTGGTCCGACCCCGTTGGTGCGTTGTAAGTTCAGCCAGCTATCTGTTCGAGTATCAGTTGCAGGTGATCCGCGAGCGTGCGGATTGCCAGGTATCGCTCTCTGACGGTATCGCCGGCCGCCTCGCCGAGCCGCCGGCAGCGCAGGTCGTCGTCCAGCAGATCGTTCAGCGCGGCCATGAATTCGCCCTCGTCCCGGGGGTCGTCCAGCAACAGGCCGTTGCGGCCGTGCTCCACCTGATCCTGCAGGCCGCCGACCCGGCTGGCGATTACCGCGCGCCGTTTCCACATGGCTTCGGTCAGGGTCAGGCCGAAGCCTTCCTGCAGGCTCTTCTGCACGATAATGCGCGAGTGCCGCTGCAGCGCATTGACTATCGCGGCATTCTCGTCGACATCGACCATCGGCAGCATTGCCAGGTGCACGCGGCTGCGCTGTTCGTGCGGCAGCGCGCACCATGTCTCGAAGACCTCGCGGAAAACCGCCGGTCCTTCCGGGTCGTCGGCGACCGACATGACGCTCGGGCCGGCCAGCACCAGTTCCGCGCGGCTGCTCGTTCGCTGCCGGTGCCAGTGGGCGAAGCCGTGCATCACGCCGATGTGATCTTTGAGCCGGTCCCAGCGCGAGACCTGGATCACCAGCGGTACATCCGGTGACGGCGGTGGTCCGCAGCGCATGGTGTCGACAAACCGATCTACCCGGCCGGGGCTGCCGTCGGCGCGCCTGAACGTCAGCAGTCCGCGATCGGTTACCGAGCCGGCGACCAAACCGGTGTGCGCGAGAATTGCGCGCACGTTCGCAGACGGCATTGGCTGATTCTTGGGCGTGAACGCATCGATGCTCGGCGCAACGATCATCGATTTTCCATGATCCAATTCGTCAGGCACGTACTCCTGGCGCGAGAAAATGTAACGGGGCACGCTGGGCAGGTACGGAGACAGGAAATCCCAGGCCTCGTCGGCTTCGTCGCTGCGTTCGCTGCCCCCGATATGACAGCGCCAGGCCAGCCGCGCGCCGTGTTCGGCGAGCGCTGGCGCCAGCCCGAGTGTCTGCGGGTCGTGCAGGATCACGAAGTCGCCCGGCTGCACCAGGGCCAGCAGCTCCGACAGATTGGCGTCCAGCGTCTGCTCGTAGATTCGCCGGGCATCGTCGTCCAGCACACAGCCGTCGCCGGGTTCGCCATGCAGCGCATGGTGCAGCCGCTTGGTGATGCGGAAGAAGTCCGGCTTGCCGCTGATTACCAGCCAGCGCGCGTCCAGCCCGAGGTCGCGGCAGTAGCCGATGATCGCCGGCAGCATCTCGGCGACGCCGCCGCCGACCGCGGTCGAGTTGATGTGCCAGATTGCGCCGCCTTCGAGGTGCGCCTGCACCGCGCCGGCCAGCTTGCGTACCTCGGCGACCCGGCCCGAGCCGACCTCACTCACGTAGCGAGTCAGGTCCTGGATAGGCAGGCTGACTTCCGTCAGTCGCTCCAAGAAACACTCCCGGAACACAGATCTGCGATCCTCGGCGACTTCGAGATGAACCCGCGTGCGCGCTGACGGTAGACTGACTGCATGAACCGAATCGTTCCCAAGCCCCTGCTGGCACTGCTGGCCATTATGCTTGTCACGAGCGCCGCCGCACAGCGCGACGACGGCGTATTCGACAGCGCCGAGCATTCATTCCGCGTCGAACAGCTGGTAACCGGCCTCAAGAACCCCTGGGGTCTGGCGATTTTGCCGGACGGTGACATGCTGGTAACCGAGCGCGGCGGCCGCCTGCGTCGGATTTCGGACGGGCGTCTGCTCGAGCAGCCGGTCTCCGGCCTGGCCGAGGTCACGCCGAAGGGCCAGGGCGGGTTAATGGGCATCGCGCTGCACCCGAGCTTCGCCGAGAACCGCCTCGTCTACCTGTCGTTCGCCGGCGAAGGCAAGGGCGGCGTCGGAACCGAGGTCATGCGTGGCCGGCTGGACGGCATGCAGCTGCGCGAGACCGAGGTGATTTTCCGCGCCGAGCCGAAGTCGGGCGCCGGTCGGCACTTTGGTTCGCGGCTGGTGTTCGACAAGCAGGGTTACCTGTTCGTGTCGCACGGCGATCGCGGCAAGCAGGATCGCGCCCAGGACCTGGACGATCATCGCGGCAGCCTGTTCCGCATCAACGACGACGGCAGCGTGCCGGCCGACAACCCGTTCGTCGGCCGGGCCGGCGCGCGAGAGGAAATCTATGCCTACGGCCATCGCAACATCCAGGGCCTGGCGCTGGATCCGGTGACCGGGCGGCTGTGGAGTCACGAACACGGGCCGCAGGGCGGCGATGAGCTGAACATCGAGCGGCCCGGCGCCAATTACGGATGGCCGGTCATCACCTACGGGGTGAACTACGGCATCGGCACGAAGATCGGCGAGGGCACCGAGAAGCCCGGCATGGAGCAGCCGGTACATTACTGGGTGCCGTCTATCGCGCCTTCCGGCCTGGCGGTTTATCGCGGCGACGCGTTCCCGGGCTGGCAGGGCGACCTGTTCGTCGGTTCGCTGAAGTTCGGCCTGCTGGTGAGGCTGTCCATCGAGGATGATCGCGTGCTCTTAGAGGAACGACTGCTGGACAATGCCTACGGGCGGATTCGCGACGTGGTCGCCGCGCCCGACGGCTACCTGTACCTGCTGACCGACGCCGACCCGGGTCAGCTGCTGCGCGTGGTGCCGGACCCGGGCTGAGCGGCTCAGCCGGGAGCCGGCTGGCAGCCCGGACAGAAAAACAGCCCGCGGCTCGACACACTGGTGCGCACGACTTCGCTGCCGCAGACGTGGCAGGCTGCGTCTTCCCGGCCGAATACCCAGAACCGGTATTGCTCGAAGCCCGCACCCTGCGCCTTGCCTTCACTGGCCAGCGCATCGCTGACGGTAACGCCGCGCTTGCGGTAGGCGCGGCGACTGATTCTCAGGGTTTCGCTTGCGAGCTTCTTCTTCTGCGGCGCGTCCAGGTCGACCGGCCGCAGGGCCGGGTGCAGTCCGGCAGTGAACAGGATCTCGGAGCGCAGGTAGTTACCTATACCAGCCAGAAAACCCTGGTCGAGGTACAGCCCGCCCAGCGCGCGGCGCCGGAAGCGCTCCGCGCCCAGCCGCTCGATGATTTCATCCGCCGCCAGTGCCTTGTCGAGGATGTCCGGACCCAGTCTGCTCAAGAATGGGTGTTTGCGCTCCTGCTTCGCGGTCAGCACGTCGACATCCGATGCGCTGTACAGCCGCGCGCTGTGCGTGCCGGTATGCAGCGCAACACGCAGGCTGCGTCTGGTTCTCGGCCGGGTATTCCGCCGGTTGGTGTACCAGCGCCCGTAGAGCTGGTTATGGCTGTACAGACTCAGCCCGTTGTCGAAGCGCGTGAGCATGGCCTTGCCGCGGGTATCGACCGCGGTCACCCTGCAGCCGGCCAGCCGCGACTCGTAGGCCTGCAGGTCCGGGAAGGCGATGAAGCATTCCTCGATTTCCTGGTCGACCAGCACCCGGGCGATGCGGTCGGCGGCGCGCCGGATTTCCGGGCCTTCGGGCATGGGCGGCTCTCCCTGATCAGGCTAAACAGTTCGTCAGGCTTTCGGCCTGCGGATGCGCGCGGTGCTGCTCGACATGCAGATCCTCGAACCGCTAAGGTAACTACATCTGAAGATCCACGAAGAGGTCCCCAGCATGGCCGCCAATCCAACCGCCGATTACGGCGTATTCCCGCGTCCCAGCCACGACGAAGCCGCGCGCCAGCGCTACGCGATGAACTTCCGCGGCTACCTGTTCGGCCCGCTGCGCGAGTCGGTCGGCAAGGCCTTTTATGCCAGCGCCGCGCCGGCCTTCGAGGCGCGCGAAGGCAAGAAGCTGGAAGACCGTCGCGATGCGCGCGCAGCTGCGCTGACGTTGCCCAGCTACCAGGCGTTCTCCGACCTGCACCGGCTGAGCCAGGAGATGATCTGGAACAGCGTGATCGACACGCTGGATCGCACCGAGGATGAGCTGAACAAAGCCTACGGCGAGGTCGGCGACGGCGGCATCGGCTCGCTGCGGCTGAACCCGGACCTGGAAATCCCGCGCTATGTGAGCGCAATCGATATTCACGTGATGCCTGGCAACTACCAGGCCGATCGCGGCGACAATGACGTGATCACCGGCGCGCTGTATGACCGCGGCGGCTACCTGTACGGACCGGGCGGCGGCCCGCGCGGCGAGGGTATGGGCCACACCAGCCTCGCGTTTATCAAGCAGCACTATCCGGAGTGTAAGCCGAAACGCATTCTCGACATGGGTTGCGCCATCGGCGGTCCGACCGGGCCACTGGTCGATGCCTTCCCCGAGGCCGAGGTCTATGGCATCGATCTCGGTGCCTCGCTGCTGCGCTACGGACACATGCGCGCCGAGGCGATGGGCCGGAAAATCCACTTCAGTCAGCAGAGCGCGGAAGATACCGACTTCGAAGATGGCTACTTCGACCTGATCGTGTCCCACATCATGTTTCACGAAACATCGGCCAAGGCCGTGCAGCCGATCCTGAACGAGTGCCGCCGGCTACTGGCGCCGGGTGGCGTGATGCTGCACCTGGACCTGCCATCGCCAGACCTTCTGCCCGACCCGTTCACCAAGGTGATCTTCGACGGCGACGCGTTCTATAACAACGAGCCGTTCTGGATGCGCATGCACGATCTCGACTGGGCGGCGATGATGGAGAAAGCAGGCTTCGACAAGGAGCACCTTGCGGTGAGCGTCACGCCCGCCCTGATGCTGACGCCGCCGACCCCGGACAACCCGGAAGGCAGCTGGCAGCCCGGGCGACTGGCGTTTTCCGCCTTCCACGCGCAGGTGCCGGCCTGATGAGCATTCAGCGCGCGGCCAAGGGCAAACGGCCGGTCTTTACGACTGGTGAAGTCGACAAGAGCCTGAACCAGCTGCTTGCCATCATTTCGTCTTTGAGCGCCGAGGTCGCGGTGTTGCGCGACCGCCAGCGCACCGTCGAACAACTGCTCGCCGAGCGCGGCAGCGTGACGCTGGAAGACATCGAGAATTACGACCCCGGCATCGAGGACCTGGCCGAGCGCAATGCCTGGCAGCAGGGATTCCTGAAAAGGATCTACTACATCTTCGAGCAGGACGCCGAGCAGCTCGCCCTGAATCAGGAAGCGCCGACCGACTAGCCGGTGGCCGGGCCCTGACGTGTAACGCGTTTAGCCTTGGTCAGCACTTTCTGCTCCAGCGAACGCTTGTAGTCGGCAACGCGCGCGCGCAGCTCGTCGTCGCTGGTCGCGAGGATCTGCGCCGCCAGCAGCCCTGCGTTGGTCGCATTGTCGATCGCAACCGTGGCCACCGGCACGCCGGCCGGCATCTGCACGATCGACAGCAGCGCGTCTTCGCCTTCCATGCTTGTTGCGCTGATCGGCACGCCGATGACCGGCAGCGGGCTGATCGACGCGACCATGCCCGGCAGGTGCGCGGCGCCGCCGGCGCCGGCGATGATCACCCGCAGTCCTCGAGCCTCGGCCTGCTCGGCGTAGTCGTACATGCGCCGCGGCGTCCGATGCGCGCTGACGATGGTGAGTTCATAGGGAACCGCGAGCTCGTCGAGAACCGTCGCCGCCTTTTCCATGACCGGCAGGTCCGAGTCGCTGCCCATGATGATGCCAATGCGTACGTTCATGCAGCGTCCTGGGTGTAATCGTCCAGCCGGCCTGTAACCTGGCGCGCCAGCCGGGCGGCTTCTTCGGTGGTGTCGTGCAGACAGGTCAGGTGACCCATCTTGCGCCAGGGCTTTGCTTCGCGCTTGCCATACCAGTGCAGGTAAGCGTCGGGCGCCGGTGTGACCGAGATGGCCTGGCGCGTGCCAACGGGGGCGCCGGGTGCAGCCAGCAGGTTGCGCATTACCGCGGCGCGCTGCTGGTCCACGGGCCCGAGCGGCAGGCCGGCGACCGCACGCAGATGCTGCTCGAACTGAGAGGTCGGACAGGCTTCCAGCGTGTAATGCCCGGCGTTGTGTACGCGGGGTGAAATCTCGTTGATCAGCACTTCGTCTTCTTCGGTCACGAACATCTCGATCGAGAAAATGCCGACACCGTCGAGCGCGGTGACGGTGCGCTCGGCAATCTCGTGTGCGCGTTCGGCGACTGTGGCCGGGATCTCCGCCGGCGCATGCACTTCTTCAAGGATGTGCTGTTCGGTGTTGAATGCCATCGACACCGGCTCATAGCAGCGGGTCTCACCATCGATACCGCGTGCAATCAGGATCGCAATCTCCCGGCGTTGCGCGAGACAGGGCTCTACGAGGCTGGGTATCGGCCACAGTTGGTCGGCATTCTCGACCCGCTGTACGCCACGCCCGTCGTAGCCGCCCTGCTGCGCCTTTTGTACCAGCACCGGCCCGAGCTTCGCGGTCAGTGCGGCGAAGTCGGCCTCGCCGTCGTCGAGCACTTCGAACGGCAGCGTCGGCAACTCGTGGTCGCGCATCCAGTTTTTCTGCACGGCTTTGTTCTTGATCGTGCGCAGTACGTCGACGCTCGGACGAACCACGACCTGTCCGTGGTTCTCGGCGTCGACCAGGCAGGCCATGACGTCGTCCGACACGGTTTCTATTTCGAACGTGATGACGTCGCTGAGTTCTACCAGTTGCCTGACGGCATCAACGTCGTCGGTTGCGCCGGTAATGAACTCGCTGGCCCAGGTCGCCGCCGGCGCGTCCGGGTCGCCCGCCATGATGATCGCCTCGAGACCGAGATCGCGCGCAGCCCGGCCGAGGAACAGCCCGAGCTGTCCGCCGCCGATGATGCCAATCCTTGTCGCCATGCCGGCCCCCGGCCGAGGAAATCGACTAGCTTACCCCATCCGCCGCGGCGATCCATACGCCGGTAGCGCTTTCCGCCCGGTGCCCGCGGTTTTCTGACTTCGACTAGAACTTATGATAAGTCTCTACGAATCGACTTTTACGGATTAATGACGCGAGGCAGAATAGCGCTCGTTAAATGATCGGCAGACCGCCCATGCGTCACCTCAATTACAGCCATTTGCTCTACTTCTGGACCGTCGCCCGCGAAGGCAGCATCGCGAAGGCCTCCAAGGTGCTGCATCTGACCCCGCAGACCATCAGCGGGCAGATCAAGCTGCTGGAGGAATCGATCGGCGAACCGCTGTTCCAGCGGGTCGGGCGCGGGCTGGCCCTGACCGATACCGGACAGGTGGTTAACCAGTACGCTGACGAGATCTTTTCGCTGGGCGCAGAACTGACGCAACGAGTACGCAGCAAAGAGCCCGGCATGCCGGTGGCCTTGAACGTCGGCATCGTCAATTCGATTCCCAAGCTCGTCGCCTACCGCACGCTGGCGCCGGCGATGTCGATGGCCGACCCGATTCGCGTCGTCTGCTGGGAGGCTGACCTGGACCGTTTGCTCGGCGACCTCGCGGTGCACCGTCTGGACCTGGTGCTGTCAGACCGGCCGGTACCTACCGGCCTCAACGTGAAGGCCTATAACCATCCGCTGGGGTCGAGCCCGGTTGCGATGTTTGCCGGCAAGAAACTGGTGACGAAGTATCGCAAGGGATTTCCCGAAAGCCTGCAGGACGCACCGCTGCTGATGCCGGTCAACACCAGCGCGCTGCGCCGCGGACTCGACGAGTGGCTGGACCGTCACGGCGTGACGCCGAACGTGGTCGCCGAGTTCGATGACAGTGCGCTGATGAAGGCCTTCGGCGAAGCCGGCACCGGTATCTTCCCCGCGCCACTGGCGATCGAAGCGGAGGTCGAGCACATGTACCACGCGCGCAGCATCGGTACCGTGGATGGTCTCAAGGAGAGCTATTTTGCGATCTCGCCGGAGCGCAAGATCAAGCATCCGGCAGTACTGCAGATCACCGCGGCAGCCCGCGAGGGGCTGTTTGTCTAGCGCCTGGCCGCGACCCCGTTGCGTTCGCGCACGATCGTGCGCTTGGCGCGCGTGAGGGTGTCCATGATTGCCGTCTGTCCGTCCGGGTGCTGCGCCGATACGCTGTAGGTGCGCCCGTTACTGGCCCTGCCGCGCAACTCACAGCGATAGGCGATGGTACCGTCGCCGTTACTCCGTACCGGCTGGAAGTCGATGCGCAGGCTGCTCAGGCTGCCGCGCACCGGCGACAGCGTCAGGTTGACCTGGCGTTCGATAATCGGCCGCCATTCAGGCGAGATTTCATCCGGGACCTGTACGCGCAGCATGGGTGCTGACCTGCTTGAAGTTCTAACGCAACAGTTTAGGCGGGCGTCGGAATCCGACAAGCAGAGATATACAGACCCGCTCATCGACACAGTCGAATCACGTTCGACCGGCCCGGGTCAGATGCGCTGCACCAGCTGGTGGGCAATGCCGTGCGGCGCCCGCAGCCATGCCGAGCGCACCCGGCCGAAGCTGCCCAGGTTCAGTTCGACAGGCGGGCAGAGCAGACTGCCCGGCCAGTCGCCGGCCGCATCGACGCAGGCATCCAGGCCGGGTACTTCCACCAGCGCACCGGCAATGCCGCGGTCTGGAAAACCGGCGCGGTCGGCCAGCGAGACCGCCGTGTCGGAGCGGGTGCCGTAGTGAATCAGTCCGAAGAACGGCTGCTGCAGCGTCGTGCCCATGTTGACGGCGGTCAGCTGCATGCCGCCGGCGCCGTCGACCAGCTCGCCGAAGCTGTCGTCGTCGAAGCCATACCGATACACGTCTTCGAAACCCAGCATGTCGCGATAGAAACGCATGGCTGCGTCGCGTTCGCGCGTTGGCGTTGACACGCTCATGACCTCGCTGAACGGCCGGTCGCTGACCTGCACGACGCGGCCCATGAAATCTGCTGGCCCGTCGAGCAGCGCATAGACCACTTCGTCTTCCGTCCACAGGTGTGCTTCGCGGAACCGGCCTTCGACCATCTCATAGTCGGCGATGCTGTCGCGTACGGAAAAGCCTCGCGCAGCCAGCTCATCAAGTGCCGCGTCGAAGTCAGTGGTGTAGAAGTCGATGACCTTCAGCGCATCGTGTTCATCGCCGCGCCGGCGGTCGCGAATGGTTTGCGACGATGACGGGTCGAGTTCGACCAGCAATACGCCCGACTGCGTGCCCGGTGTCAGGTACAGCTCGGCGCAGGCACGGTCTGCGTCGACGCCCCATAGCGCCCGCACCAGGTCAGCGTCGATGTCCAGCGATACGTCCTGCTCGAGGCCAAAGACCTCTACCAGCAGTTCGCGATGCGCGCCGCGGTTCCCTGTGGACAGAATCGGGCCGACGAGTTGCCGGCCGCGGTCGGGCATTACGGGTGACAACGGGCGGCGTTCAGCTGTGGATCAGCGCTGCGCGACTTCGGTGGCGGGCGCCAGCGATTGGTACTCGACCAGGTCGGCAACCATGAACCTTTTGCCGCTGCGCAGCTGTTCGAGACGCACCGGCAGGTAGTCCAGCTCCGGCGCCACCCAGATGAAACTCTCTTCGTCGTCTTTCGGGTGCAGGTGACGGATCTTCATCGCGGTGAATTTCCCGTACGGCACCTTGATGACCTTTTCTTCGCCGTAGCCCATCTCGATGTCGACCAGCTCGTCACGGTCGAGGATGGTGTAGATCGTCGGGCGTCTGCCGCTGGCGAGGTCGTGCATCATGCGGATCGGCAGCAGCGATCGGTCCATCACCTGGTTGTTGATCGGCAACTCGATCGGCTTGTCCTTGTAAATACCCCGGGCGACGCCTTCGTCCCACAGAAACTCGTACTCGCCGTTGCGCGGCCGGCTGCCGAATTCGTTGATCAGCGAATAGTTGATCGTCTGCGGGTAGCTGGGTTCAAGGTCGAATACCGTGACCTCGCTAAGCCCCCCGCGCGCCAGCGCCTTCCAGACGCCGGTCGCAGCCAGGCTGGTGGCGAAACGGTAGTCGCCGTCGTCGGCGTGGTCGAGCGTGAGCACGGCCTTGCCGCGGGCGATCAGGACCTTGACGCGATATTCCGCGTGGAACGGCGCCGGCATTTTGGCCAGCGCGGCCTCCGGACTGATCGTCGTGTTCTCGGCTATCCATTCATTGCCATGGGCCGCCGGCAGGCCGGCGAACAGCAGGAGGGTCAAAGGGAGCAGGTTGCGCAGCATCATCATCCGTGACGTCAGGCGAAGGGAGACTAAGTTTACCGTGCTGGCCGCCCGGTACTCAACGAACAATATTCAATTATTTCAATAGGTTAAAATCTCGCTCGCAAACGATGGGGCGTCAGCCGGCAGTCTCGCCGAACAGGCGCTGCTCCACCGAGTCGATCAGGATGTGGATGACCTTGATATGCAGCTCCTGAACCCGGTCGGCGTATTTGCGACCCGGCGTAATGACCGCGACGTCGGCCAGCCCCGGCAGTATCGACTCGGCGCGACCGGTCAGCACGATGCTCCGCATTCCGATCTTCCGCGCCTTCTCGACGGCAAGCACGACGTTGGCACTATTGCCGCTGGTACTGATGCCCAACAGCACATCGCCGGGGCGGCCATGTGCTTCAACGTAGCGCGAGAACACATAGTCGTAACCGTAGTCGTTTGCCACACAGCTCAGGTGGCTGGGGTCGCTGATCGAAGCGGCACCCAGCGCCGGGCGGTCTTCGCGAAAGCGCCCGGACAGCTCCTCGGCGAAGTGCATGGCGTCGCACATCGAACCGCCGTTACCGCAGGAGTAAGCGCGATTGCCGTTGCGAAAAGCCTCGGCCAGCACTTCGCCGGCGCGATCTATCGCGGCGAGCGCGGACTCGTTGGCCCTCAGCTCGTCCAGCACCTGGGCGCACTCGGCCAGTGTGTCCCTGATAAGATCCGGCACGTCGACATCCGCGTATAACCTTGCAGCTCGCAGAATATCAAAGCCCGACCGGCGCCGCCCCGCGCAAGCGATGAAAGCACTCGCCACCACGCGCCCGCCGTTCCTGTTGCTGGCGCCCGCCAGTGCTGCGCCCGGCGTGGCTGCGGCTGCAATGGTCGGGCCGCTGGACATCGGGCTGGTCGTACTGGTGGTGCTGGCTGCACTGTTTGCGCACATGGCCGTGAATGCCTTCAACGAGGTCGGTGACTTCGAGAGCGGCCTGGATCTGAATACGCAGCGCACGCCGTTCAGCGGCGGCAGTGGCGCGATCCCGTCGGATACATCCTTGCTCGGGCCCGCGCGGACCATCGCCTGGGTATCGCTGCTGGTCTGCATCGGGATTGGTATTTACTTCGTCTGGCTCCGCGGGCCATTGCTGGGGCTGGTAGGGGCGCTGGGCATCGTCGTGATCGCCGCGTACACACCGCTGCTGGTGCGCCGACCGCTGCTTTGCCTGGTTGCACCCGGCACCGGCTTCGGCCTGGTCACGGTCATCGGCAGTGCCAATGCGCTGAGCGGCGAGTGGCCGCTGGCAGCATGCTGGGCCGCACTGCCGGTGTTTTTCCTGGTCAACAATCTGTTGCTGCTGAACCAGTTGCCCGACATGGACGCGGACCGCGCCGTCGGGCGGGCCAACCTGCCGCTGACTCGAGGTGTGCGTGGCACCGCACTGGCCTACGGCGGGATGCTGCTCGGCGCAGTGGCGAGCCTGCTGGTCGCGGTCAGTCTTGGTGTGCTGCCAACGGCCTGCCTGGTTGGGTTGCTGCCGATGCTGCCGGCGCTGCCGATCGCCGGCGTGATCTGGCGCTGGCAGGGCGATGTGTCGGTACTGATGCCGTGGATGGCGGTCAACGTAGTGGCCAGCCTGCTCTCGCCGGTGTTGCTGGCTGCAGGGCTGGTCTGGTCGTTGCGAGCCTAGTGGCACTCAGGCATCGGCGCTGCCTGGACGACTAACTAGCGACCGGTCGAGTTTCCGACCAGGCTCTGCAGCTGCTCTTCGCCGTAGCCCAGTTGCGCGAAGACTTCCCGGGTGTGTTCACCGTAGCCGGGCGGTGCGTAGTCCGGCCGGGCCGGCTCCGCGGCGAAGTGCATCGGATTACCCACGTGCCGCAGCCCGTCGTCGGCGGTCAGCGCCATGCCACGTGCCCTCGCGTGCGGGTCTTCGTGGGCTTCCTTCAGGCTCAGCACCGGCGCGTAGCAGATGTCGCGCCCTTCGAACCAGGTGTTCCACTCATCGCGCGTTTTCTGCAGGAACTTATCCGCAAGGAAGTCGATAACCGGTTGCTGATGCGCGCCCGGTCCGCGCTCGCAGAGTTCAGCGAGGTCCATGCGATCGAACTCGGTCAGCAGGTTGCGCACGAACTTCGGTTCCTGTCCGGCGAGAGAAATATAGTTGCCGTCGGCGGTCTCGTAGATCCGGTAGAAGGCACCGCCGCCCAGCGTGCGTTCGAGGCCGGGGCGCGGTGAGCGATCTTCGGCAAACACCGGGCCGAGCACGTTGGGCGCCCAGCACAGCAGCGAGTCCTGCATCGCGATGTCGACATAGTCACCTTCGCCGGTCTGCACGCGCCGGTACAGCGCCATCAGCACCGCGCCCAGCGCGGTATGCGCCGCGGCGAGGTCGGCCGCCGGGATCGCCGGCATGGCCGGGCGGCCGTCGCTGCCGACGTTCAGGCTGACGAAGCCGGCCAGGCTCTGGTTCGCCAGGTCGTGCGCGGGTCGATTGCGGTACGGCCCGCTCTGGCCGAACGCGCTGATCGAGCAGTAGACGATGTCGGGCCGTCGCTCGCGCACCGTGTCGTAGTCGACGCCGAGTCGCTGCACGACACCCGGTCTGAAGCCCTCCACGAATACATCGGCGCTTGCGCAGAGATCCAGCAACGCCTCGCGACCGGCGTCGGACTTCAGGTTCAGCACCACGCTTTTCTTGCCGCGATTCGCGTTGCGAAAGAACACCGAGCAGCCTTCCTGCTGCTGGCCGATGGCGCGCGCCGGATCGCCACCGCCGGGCGGTTCGACCTTGATCACCTCGGCGCCGTGGTCGGCCATCATCAGGGTCATGAACGGACCCGGCAGGAACAGCGACAGGTCGACGACCCGCAGCCCTTCGAGTTTCATGCCGTGCCTCGTGGCTCGCCGATCACGCTGTTGCGCGCGAGCTCGTCCACTTCGCCTTCGCTGTAGCCGAGTTCACCGAGCAGCGCACGGGTGTCGGCGCCCAGTGCCGGGCCGGCTTTCGAATCGGGCCGCTTCCCGTCCAGCTTGATCGGGTTGGCCAGCGCCTCGTAGTCCGGTTTCTGCGGATGCGGCACGCCGCGTCGCATACCCGTCTCGCGCAGGAACGGATTGTCCAGTGCCTGTCCCAGGCTCAGTACCGGTGCGGCCGGCATCTTGCGGCGCAGGCGATCCAGCCAGGACTCGGTCGATTCCTGACGAAAAATCTCGTCGAGAATTTCCGTGAGCACGGCGCGGTTGATGCGCCGTGCCGCGGCGCTGTGAAAGCGCTCGTCTTCGTCCAGGTCCGGCCGCCCGAGTTCGTCTACCAGGATCTGCCAGAACTTGTCCGTCATGCACATGACGAAGACCCAGCCGTCGCTGGTCGGGAACAGCTGCACCGGCACCTGGGCCGGGTGCGCGCTGCGCGGCTGGCGCTGTATTTCGTCCTGCTCGTTGATGTACCACGCGCCCGGGTAGCTGAGCTGGTGCAGCGCGACGTCGAACAGGCTCACATCGATGTCGCCGCCCACCCCGGTGTCGCGCACCTGGTAGAGCTTCGAGACCATTGCCAGCGCGGTGGTGATGCCGGTCATGTAGTCGATGATCGACAGGCCCATGCGTGTCGGCGCGCCATCCGGTTCGCCGGTCACGCTCATGAAACCGGCTTCGGCCTGCATCAGGTAGTCGTACCCGGGCCAGGCCTTGCGCTCGTTGTCGCGCCCGTAGGCGGACAGGTGTGCGCAGACGATTGCCGGGTTGATGTCTTTCAGGCTGGCGTAATCCAGGCCGAGTTTCTCGGGCTGGTCGCCGCGCAGATTGTTCAGCACCGCGTCGGCTTTCGCGGCCAGTCGGTGGAAGATCTCGCGCCCCTCGGGCGTCTTTACGTTCAGCGCGACGCTCTTCTTGTTCAAGTTGAAGCACTGGAAGAAGTGGCTGTCCTGGGGCCCGAGGAAATGCGGCCCCATGCTGCGCGTTGCGTCGCCGTCGGTCAGGTGGTTCTCGATCTTGATGACCTCGGCGCCGAGGTCGGCGAGATACATCGAGCCGAAGGGCCCGGCCCCCACCGCTTCAAAGGTCAGGATTCTCAAGCCGCTGAGCGGCTGCCCGGAAAGCATACTCAGTTTTCGGAGCGTTCGACGAGCTGCTTGGAGATGATCACCCGCTGGATCTCGTTCGTGCCCTCACCGATGCACATCAGCGGCGCATCGCGGAAGAAGCGCTCGATGTCGTACTCGGTCGAGTAGCTGTAGCCGCCGAACACACGCATCGCCTCGGTGCTGTTCTCCACCGCCGCTTCGGAGGCGAACAGCTTGGCCATGCCGGCCTCCATGTCGCAGCGCTCGCCGCTGTCGTATTTCTGCGCGGCCTGCTCGACCAGCAGCCGTGCGGCCTCGGCGCGCGTGGCCATGTCGGCGAGTTTCATCTGGATCGCCTGGTGCTTGGCGATCGGTTTGCCGAAGGTCACGCGTTCCTTGGCGTAGGCCACCGCCAGGTCCATCGCGCCCTTGGCCAGCCCCACGCCGCGCGCGGCCACGTTGATGCGGCCGAGCTCCAGCCCGCCGGCGGCCTGCTGGAAGCCGCGGCCCTCGACGCCGCCGATCAGCCGGTCGGCCGGTACGCGGAAGTTCTCGAATACCAGTTCGGCGCTGTCGATCGACTTGTAGCCGAGCTTCTTGAGTTTCTTGCCGACCTCGAAGCCGTCACCCTTCTCGAGCAGGAACATCGACATGCCCTTGTGGCGCGGCTCGGCTTCCGGGTCGGTTTTGACCAGCACCGCGAAGCAGGTGCCCTGGATGCCGTTGGTAATCCAGGTCTTGGTGCCATTGATGATGTAGTGATCGCCGTCGCGTTTCGCGACCGTGCGAATACTCTGCAGGTCGGTGCCGGCGTTCGGTTCGGTCAGGCCGATGCCGCCGCGCAGTTCGCCGGTCGCGAAGCGCGGCAGGAATGTCGCTTTCTGCTCGTCGGTGCCGAAACGCTCGACGCAGGCGGCCATGATCAGGTGCGAGTTGAAGATGCCGGTCGGCGCCATCCAGGCTTCGCAGATACGCGCGACGATGCGCGCATACAGGCTCGCGTTCAGGCCCAGCCCGCCGTATTCGGTGCCGATGGTCGCGCCGAACAGCCCGAGTTCTTTCATCTGCTCGACCAGGTCGGCCGGGTACTTGTCGGCCTGGTCATATTCCTTCGCGATCGGCCGGACTTCGCCTTCGACCCAGCGGTCGATGGCCTCCAGCATCGCGGCTTCTTCGTCCGCGGTCATGCGCTCGGGTTGGTGGATGTGTTCTGGTTGGGTAGCCATGTTCTATTCCTTGGCGGCGTCGCGGCTCGTATCGCGTTTGGGGATCAGCATCGTGCGGTCGAAGGTGCAGACCACGGTGCCGTCCTGGTTCTTGCCGATAGTGTGCACGCTGACCAGTCCGGCATTGGGGCGCGACTTCGATTCGCGCTTGCTCTTGACCTCGGACTCCGCGTACAGCGTGTCGCCGGGATACACCGGGTGAGTCAGCTTGATGTCGGTCCAGCCGAGGTTGGCGATGGCCTTCTGGCTGACGTCCGACACGCTCATGCCGACGACGATCGCAACCGTGAGGGGGCTGGCCACCAGCGTCCGGCCGAACTCGGTGTTCTTCGCATACTCGTCGTCGAAGTGCAGCGGATGCGTGTTCATGGTCAGCAGCGTGAACCAGATGTTGTCGTTCTGGGTCACCGTGCGGCCGGGCTGGTGCTCGTACACGTCGCCGACCACGAAGTCTTCGTAGTAACGACCAAAACTTTCCCGGTAGCGCTGCGGCGCCACGGTCTCGCTGTTTTGAACCATGGAGTTCTGCTTGGGTGGCGACAAATGTCCGGACAAATGCTATGTTGCCGGGCTATTCCTGTCAATCGACATCCGGACACAAACTCTATGACGCAAGGCTCGGTGCAGAAGACCAGGACCGCAAAGGAACCGCGTTACCGGCAACTGGCCAACGAACTCATCGACGAGATCCGCAGCGGCCGGCTGGCCGTCGGCGAAGTGATGCCCGGTGAACTGGAACTGGTCGAAACCCACGGTGTGAGCCGGCATACGGTGCGCGAGTCGCTGCGCGTGCTGGAAGAACTCGGCCTGATCGGGCGCTACCAGGGCGTCGGTACCGTGGTTAAGTCGCGTGAGTCGACGCCGGCCTATGTACAGACGGTCGGGACGCCCGCCGAACTGCTGCAGTACCCGGCCGACAGCCGCTTGCGGGCAATGGGGAGCGAAGACGTGCGCGCCGGGCGCGCGCTGGCGCGGCTGCTCGGCTGCCGCACCGGAACCGAGTGGGTGCGCATCGGCGCGATACGCCGCATGCAGGACACTGGCCTGCCGATCTGCTGGGTAGATATCTATGTGCGGCCCGAGTACCGCGGCGTCGCCGAGAAGATTGGCCGCAGTCGCAAGCCGGTATACGAAATCATCGAGCAGCAGTTCGACGAGGCCGTGGACAGCGTGGCGATCGACATCCGCGCCGGCGTTGTTTCAGCACCGGTCGCCGATGCGCTGGGCGTCGAGGCCGGCGCGCCGTCGCTGCGCGTGATTCGTCGCTACAAGGGCAAAGACGGCAGCTATTTCGAAGTCTCGGTCTCGGAGCACCCGGCTGAACGCTTTACCTATTCGCTGGAGCTGAAACGTGGCTGGGAGTCCGGCAGCGGGTGGACGGCCGCATGACGACCGTGACGCGACTCGAGTTCTCCGGGCTGCGCAGCTTCCTGTTCACGCCCGGCAATCATCCCCGACGGGTGCAGAAGGTATTCGCCACCGGGGCGGACGCGGCGATCCTCGATCTCGAGGACGCGGTCGCCATCGCCGAGAAAGAAGCGACGCGCGCGGTGGTGGTCGAGGCGCTTAAAAACGAGCGCCGCTGCAAAGGCTATGTCCGCATCAATTCACTCGGTACCGACTTCTGGGAAGGCGATATCCCGGCCGTGGTCGGCCCGTGGCTGGATGGTATCGTTCTGCCCAAGGCCGAATCCGCCGCCGACCTGGTGAGCGTCGACGCGGCCATTACCGAGGCGGAGCAGGCGGCTGGTCTCGAGCCCGGCTGCATCGACCTGATGCCGATCGTCGAGACCGCGAAGGGCATCGTCAATGTGAACGAGATTGCCGTCGCGGTGCCGCGCGTGAAGCGGCTGTCTTTCGGTGGCGGCGATTACACCAACGATCTCGACTTCACCTGGACGCCGGAAGAGGAGGTGCTGGCCTATGCCCGCGCGCGCCTGGTGCACGCATCGCGCGTGGCCGAGATCGAACCGCCGATCGACACCGTGGTGATTCACATCCGCGACCACGACCGCTTCCGGGCGTCGGCCGAGCGCGGGCGGATGTTCGGCTTCGCGGGTAAGCTGTGCATACACCCCGACCAGGTGCCTATGACCAACGAGGTGTTCACGCCAAAGCCGGAAGAAGTGGAGCATGCGCGCGCGGTGATCGCGGCGTTCGAGAAAGCCGAGGCCGAGGGCCTGGCGTCGATTCAGCTCGATGGCTACTTCATCGATTACCCGATCGTGTACAAGGCGCAGCGCATCCTGGCGCTGGTCGAACGACTCGAACAGGCTGGCTGAAACTCAGATCGTGCCCTGCGCGCGGAGCGCGTTAAGCCTTTCATCGTCCAGGCCCAGGAGTTCGCCGTAGATCTCGGCGTTGTGCTCGCCGATGCCCGGACCGAGCCAGCGCACTTCGCCCGGCGTCTCGGTCAATCGCGGCACCACGTTCGGAATCGCCAGCTCGCCGATGCGCGGGTCGGCGAAGCGCAGGATGTTTTCGCGCGCGGCGTACTGCTCGTTGGCGAAGATCTCGTCGATCGCGGCGACCGGGCCGCAGGGCACCTGGCCGGAATCGCACAGGGTCAGTACTTCGGCCTGCGGCAGCGACGAGGTCCACTCGGTCACCAGCGCGTCGACGTCGGCGCGCCGGGCTTCGCGTTTCTCCAGCGTGCCGAACTCGCCATCGCCGGCGACCTCCGGCCGGCCCATGATCTCGGCCAGCCGCGCGAAGATCTTGTCGTTGGTGCAGGCGATCGCGACCCAGCGATTGTCGCCGGTCGGGTAGTGACTGTGCGGCACTGCGTTCACGGTCGCCGCACCCATGCGCTCGCGTACATAGCCCAGGTGGTCATAGGCCGGCGCGAGTTCGTCTAGAATGCGGAAGATCGATTCGTACAGGCCGAGGTCCACGACCTGTCCCTTGCCTGTCTCGTCGCGTGCGCGCAGCGCGGCCATCACGCCGAAGGCACCGTACAGGCCGGTCATGTAGTCGGCGAGCGTGGCCGAGCCGGGTGAAGACGGCGGGCGGTCCGGGTCGCCGGCCAGATAACTGATGCCGCCGAACGCATTAGCGATGCGCCCGAAGCCCGGGCGGTTGCGATACGGGCCCGTCTGGCCGTAGCCGGTGACCCGCAGCATGACCAGTTTCGGATTGACCTCGGCCAGGGTGTCGTAGCCCAGGCCCCATTTCTCCAGCGTGCCGGTCTGGAAGTTCTCGCAGACCACGTCGGACTCGGCGACGAGGCGTTTAAAGAGTTCCGCGCCGTCCGGCTGGCGCAGGTCCAGGGTGATGCATTTCTTGTTTCGGCTCTCCGACAGCCAGACCAGCGTCTCGCCGCAGTCGGTCTTCGAGCCGAACTTGCGCATCGGCTCGCCGGAGCCGGGCAGTTCGATCTTGATGACCTCGGCACCGAACTCGCCCAGCAGCGTGGCGCAGTACGGGGCGGCGATGTAGGTGGCGATGTCGAGGACGCGGAGGCCTGCCAGCGGCTGCATAGGGAATCCGAAAAACGTATAATGTCCGGACATTTTGCGGGAGATCGTCTGCCGCGACAAGCGCCGCCGGGCACGCCAGGCGCCCGGGCCGATGCCGGGATTCGTTGCCGGCGCGGGCAAACCAGGAGTACGCCATGAGTGCCGTGATTCAGCCGGCCGCCGACAGCGCGGCTGACGTGACCATCGCCGAACGCTTCGCCGGCTTTGCTACCGGCTTCGATTTGTCCGCCGTACCGGCCGAGGTGCTGCAATACGCGAAGCTGTGTTTCGTCGACGCGGTGGGTATCGGCATCGCATCGAACAGCTACGACTTTGCCGACAAGAGCGCGCGCGCGATCTCCGGTCTCGCCGGCAGTGGTCCGCATCCGGTGATCGGCCGCAGCGAGCGGCTGCCGCAGCGTGATGCGGCGCTGCTGAACGGCCTGCTCGTGCATGGCCTCGACTTCGACGACACGCACCCGGCCAGCGTGATCCACTGTTCCGCCAGCGCGGTGCCGCTGGTGCTGGCGCTGGGCGCGGAACGCGGTGTGTCCGGTGCCCGAGCGCTGGCCGCCTACCTGCTCGCGCTGGAAGCCGACGCGCGCATCGGCCAGGTCGCGGACGGCCAGTTCCAGAAAGTCGGTCTGCACCCGACCGGCGCGGTCGGCATATTCGGTTGTGCATTGGCCGCTGCGTATCTCAGTGAACTCGACGCTCACCAGTCGGCGTACGCGCAGGGCATCGCACTCAGCATGTCGGCCGGCAGCCTCGAGTTCCTGGAAGACGGCTCCTGGACCAAGCGCATGCACCCGGGCTGGGCCGCGGCCAGCGCGATTACCGCGGCGGCGCTTGCGGCTCAGGATTTCCAGGCGCCGCTCAAGGTCTACGAGGGTCGCTACGGGCTGTACAACATCTACCTGCAGGGGCGCGAGATTGGCGATCTTGCCGCGTCACTGGACGGGCTCGGCCGCGACTGGGAAACCATGACCATCGCGATCAAGCCGTACCCGGTCTGTCACTTCAACCACGCGTTTATCGATGCGGCGCTGGCGCTGAAGCAGCAGCATGGCCTCGAGCCCGACGACGTGGCCGAAGTCACCGCACTGATCCACCCGGGCCAGTCGCAGGTGGTCTGCGAACCGATTGCAGCCAAGCGTCGGCCGGGCAGCGACTACGACGGCAAGTTCAGCCTGCCGTTCGCGGTGGCCGCGGCCCTGGTGCGTGATCGCTTCACCCTGGATGAGCTTGAAGACGAAGCACTGAACGACCCGGCCATCCTCGCGCTCTGCGATCGCGTCGGCTACCAGCATGACGAGACCTCGGCCTTTCCGCGCTACTACTCGGGCGAGCTGCGCGTGAAAACCACCGACGGCCGCGAACTCGCGCATCGCGAGGCCGTAAACCGCGGCGCCGACAGCCGGCCGCTCAGCGAGGCCGACGTGCGCGACAAGTTCATGAGCAACGCGCAGCGGGTGATCGACACGCAGCAGGCCGAGCAGGTCTGGCAGGCCGTTATGAACCTCGATAAGGCGCCGGACCTGAAGGCGCTCACCGCCGTGCTCGGCGCGCAGGGAGACTGATCCGATGCTGATGACCGCGGAAGACTATCGCGAGAGCCTGCGCAGCTATTCACCCGACGTATTCGTCGACGGCCAGAAAGTCGACAGCGTGGCCGACGACCCGCGCCTCGCGCCCGGCGTGCGCGCGGTCGGCGTGACCTACGACTTCGCGCATCGCGAGGCCTACCAGCCCTACATGCTGGCCGAGCAGCACAGCAGCGGCAAAGACGTGAACCGGATGCTGCACGTCAATCGGCACACTGAAGACCTGCTGGCCAAGCTCGAAGCGGTGCGGCTGGTCTGCCGCGAGAGCGGCTGCGCGCAGCGCTACCTGACGCACGATGCGCTGAACGCGATCTACAAGACTACCTACCAGATGGACGGGAGCAACGGCGAGCTGCACCAGCGATTCCTGGGTTACCTGCACGAGATCCAGGACCTCGACCTCACGCTCGGCGTGGCGATGACCGATGCCAAGGGCGATCGCAGCAAGCGCCCGGAGGCCCAGGCCAATGCCGACAGCTACGTGCACATAACCGAGCGCCGCGCCGACGGCATCGTGATCCGCGGCACCAAGGCGATCGTGACCGGTGCGCCGTACATGCACGAGTTGCTGGTCATGCCCTGCCGAACCGTTAATCCGAACGCTGCCGACTATGCCGTGTGCTGCGCGGTACCGGTGGATGCAAAGGGCCTACGCATGGTCTCGCGCCGTGCCGGCCGCCCCGGCCAGGCTGCCGCGAAGTTCAGCGGCAAGTACGGCCAGTCGACCGCCGTATGCATTTTCGAGGACGTGTTCGTGCCCTGGGACCATGTGTTCCTGGCCGGTGAGCACGAGCAGACCGAGTTCCTGGTCACCACCTATGCCAACCACCACCGCCACAGCTGCATCGGTGCGCGCGCCGGGTTTGGTGATCTGTTGATCGGTGCCGGCGTGCTGATGACGGAGGCGAATGGGCTGGACCCGGAACGCGTCGGCCACATCCGCGAATCGATGGTCGAACTGATCAAGATCGTGGAGGGCTTCTTCGCCTGCGGTGTCGCGGCTTCGGTTTACGGCCTGGAGCACGAGTCCGGCGCCTGGCAGCCGGAGCCGGTGTTCGCCAACGTCGGCAAGCTGCTGCTCGCCACGCAGATCTACGACATGCACCGCCGCGCGCATGAAGTCTCGGGTGGGCTGGTCGTCGCGCTGCCCGGTCCGGATGAGGATCACAACCCGCACACCGCCGGCGATCTCTCGGCCCTGCTGCGCGCCCGCGAAGACGTGCCTTACGAGCAGCGTATCGACGTTGCGCGCTTCATCGAGGACCTGACCGCGTCGGATACCGGCGGCTGGTACTCATTGATAAGCCTGCACGGCGGCGGCTCGCCCGAAGCCATGAAGCGCGAGATCTACCGCCGCTACCCGATCGAGGAACGCAAGGCCCTGGTCGAACGCCTGCTCGATCGCGGCGTACTCGATCCGGAACAAACCGGCGCACCGCCAAGGCAGAGCCAGCCGGGGCAGTGCTGCCCGACCGGCTGCAAGGTGTAGGTTGGGAAGTGGGGTCGGACCAAACCAACCTGTTGATATATAAGACTATTCGCTGCGAAAAGGCGTATTAATCGGCCTTAGAGCGGTGTTTTTGGCGCAAGAATCAGCGTTTTAAGCTAGCGCATCCCTCTAGAGTTCAGGCGCTGCTTACGAGCGCGGCGGCCTGTTTGGCAGCGCAGCCTTAGAGCAACGTTTTTCGTGCCGAAAAGCTCCCTCTAAGCGTTCAAATCGGTTCGAATTCAGGGTGTTTTTTTCGACTATTCAGTTGCTTGTCTTGGTCCGACCCTGTTGAACTCCGCGCAGTTGCAGCGCGACGCTTACTTCGCCAGCAAGGCGATCACCCGCACCGGCGCCCCCGAGCCCCCGTCGATCTTCATCGGCAGTGCAAGAATGACGAAACCGGTCGGCGGCAGTTGCTCGAGCCCGGTCAGGTTCTCCAGCCCGCCGACGTCACGCGCGGCAGCGATACGGTGCACGATGAAATCCTTCGACGGGCCGTGATCGATGCTGGCGGTGTCGACGCCGATCAGCGTTACACCCCGCTCCTCCACTAACAAACGCGCCGACTCCGCGCCGTAGGACGGGAAGCGAAGCCGGCTGGCATCACCGGGCGTGTCGTCACCGAGATAAGCCAGGGTGTCGGGCCAGCGCGTACTCCAGCCCGTGCGCAGCAGCACGATGCTGCCCGCGGCGATACGGCCGTGCTGCTTCTCGAACGCGAGCACGTCGTCGGCAGTAAGCCGGTAGTTGGGGTCTTTTGCCGCCTTCGCGCTGACGTCGATCAATACGCCTGGCCCCATCAGATTCGCCAGCGCCACCTCCTGCACCGGGCTGCCCTCGGCGTTGAAGTGGATAGGCGCGTCGAAATGCGTACCGCCGTGCTCCGGCGTACACAGGCTGTTTGCTGAGTAGTACCAGCCGCCGGGGGTTTGACCGGCAGACAACACCTCGAGCTCGAACTTCGAGGGCGAAGTGGGCCAGTAGATGGTCTCGGCGTTATACGGGTGGGTCAGGTCGACAAGTCGATACTGGTCCGGATCCAGCGCGAACGCGCTGCCTGGAAGCACCAGGATAGAGATCGCGGCAATGGCACTCCGAAGCATAGGGGACACCTCCACATCCAGGGCCACAGCATACATGTCGTCGCCATGAATACGTTCGACGGTGGCCACGGCCGGTCCCGCATCAATACCTGGAACCGGGGAAATAAGGTGCCGGGTCTATTTTTCGGGAAGAGAATAAAAATAGACCCGGCACCTTTTCGCCTTTTCGGTACCTTTTCGCGCGCCCTACAGACGTTCCGGATACTTTTCCGCCAGCACGCGCTTGTGAAAATCCGGCAGCGCGTCGACGCTGTGAACTTTCTTGCCGTAGGCAAGATCACACAGCAGGTCCGTATCATCGGTGGTGTATCCGGCCCAGGGTTTTTCGTAGGCCTTGTTCAGGCCGGTGAAGGTGTAGCGGGTGTCGACCAGCGATGCATCCGGGTTCATCACGTCGTCGTGCGGTGAGGCCCACATGTTCTCGGTGAATCGCGGCTGGTGAATGCCGGGCTTTTCGTAGACGCCGCCCTGGAACAGCACCAGTTCGTCACCCCAGCGCTTGATGTGTCTGATCTTGGGCTCGTCCGGGTCATCGTTTGCGAACTGCGGCTCTTCGATCAGTTTCGAGCCGCCTTTCGGGTAGGACAGAAAGTTCTCGATGAACAGCTGGTCTTCCAGCCGCATCATCTTCCCGTTGTAGGGATTTCGCAGCTCTTCGACGGGCTCCATTGTTGCCGGGTCGAGATACCTGGCCGTATACATTGATCGAAGCACGGCCGTGCCCTCGGGAACATCGGGGAACTCGTCCGGGTCAGGTATCTGCAGCTGCCAGGTGAACATTCCGGCAGCGCCGAGCAGCGGACCGCCGGGATTCTGTTCGCGTCCGATCATCAGCCGAACCAGCATCGGCACATAGGTCCGTTCACCGACCAGGTTGTTGGTCATCTTCAGGCGCGCGAGCGAATTCTGTATCGGGTCGTCGAGATCGAAATTGCCTTGCTGGCTCGGTACCCAGGGCACGCCATCCATCTCGTTCCGGTCGAACTGCCTGGTCCGGTTGTAGGCATTGAAGACTTCCGTCTCCGCATCGCCGTCAGAACTGTGGGCTTCGGCCTGCGCATCGGTAGTCGGTGACAAGGCCAGGATCCCCGCGGCGCTGCCGAGCGCAGCGACCAGCCTTCTCCGCAGCGGGTCGTGATCACGCGGCTGGTCCGATGAAAGCGTGGAATTTTCGGTGCTGCCCATGCCAATTCCTTTCGAAAGCAAGTCTAGACGGCGCGCCGGCTGAGCCCATCGACTATTTTTTTGTGTGGCCTGCGATTCGAGCGCGTACGAAGCACTTTAAGGATTGTTACGGGAGGGGTAAAGCTCTCATGCGCCCTCGGAAGGGGATTGGCGTGATGACTTCGAAGCGGGACCAGATCCAGAAGCTGCTCAACAGACCCGGCACCTTTCTACCGACCTACCCGTGTGCAAGCGACTTTGCTATATACGGAGTCTGTTTCTTCTCTAGCGACGAGGTGATTAGCGTGAATTTCGCGATTTCCGATATGCAACTGACCAGCCCGGCCTTCGGCGAAGGCGAGCGCATTCCAGCGAAGCATACGGGCGAGGGCGACGATGTGTCGCCGGCACTCGCCTGGGCCGATGTCCCGGAAGGGACCGAGAGCTTCGCGCTGATCTGTCACGATCCGGACGCCCCAGTGGTATCGCCGGGCGCTTATGGATTTGTGCACTGGGTGCTGTACAACATCCCCGGTAGCGTTTCGTCATTACCGGAAGCCGTGAGTGACTACACGGTCGGCAGCAACGACTTCGGAACCGACAAAGCCTACGGTGGACCAATGCCGCCCGAAGGACATGGCACTCACCGCTACTTCTTCTGGCTTTTCGCGCTGCGCTCGAAGCCCGACCTCGAGCCGGGCCTGTCGCTCTGGGACTTGATGCGAAAAATCGAGGCGGACGTGATCGGCATGAACCGGCTGGTAGGTAACTATTCGCGCGGTTGAGCGACATGTTCGACGATGCCGTCAAACACGAAAACGACGACTAAACCGCGCCGCCGCCTTGGGCGCCCCCGCTACCCTCGTCCGCATGTGACGGCATGATCAGCCGCCGCATCGCGTCCGGGTCGAGCCGGAAATTCTCGATCAGCTCGATGATGTAGCGGAAGTGCTCGCGCGGGATGGCGATGAACATCTCGCCCGGGCCCACCCGGTTGTGCATGCGCCCGCCGCCGTCACCCGGCGTGAACACGCTGTTGCGGGTCAGCCGCGGCGTGGCGAAGATCGACGAGCAGGCCGACGGGCCCAGTTCGCCGATCGGGAAGGTGCCTTCGCGCACCGAAGCCGCGCCGGCCACCTGCATCGCGCGCATCGGGTCGGTAATGCAGATCAGGCTATCGACCCTGACGCCGTCGGGGACTTCGTCGAGCGGGGCGGCAGCCAGCGCCGAAATGGAGCCCTCCGGCAGCGACGAACTCTGCGCCTTGTTGCGCCGGGCGCCTTCTTCGGTGAAAAAACCCTGGGCCATGGTCAGGTACTCGCCGTCGGTTATCAGGTCGTCCGCGTCGGGGAGCAGCCCCAGGTGATATTGCCCCACCCAGCAGTCGTGGTTCACGCGGTCCACATAGATACGCCGGCCCGACTCTGCCTCGCGGACGATACCGCAGGCGACCACGTTCACCGGCTCGTAGCCCGGCGGCGGGCCGTCGGCGCAGTAGGTAATGGCGACCGGCCGCCGCTTCACTTTCATTCGCTCGACGAGCAGAGAGTTCAGGTATTTTAGGTCGACTTCTTGCTGGTCCATTGACGACTCCCGATTGCCAGTCAGCTGACGCTCGATATCGACCGTAGCGCCGCAATGCAAAGCTGACAAGCTCGGAATAGGTTGGGGTCGGACCAAGCCAATCCACTGATATAGATGACAATTCCCTGTGAAAAAGCGTGTTAATCCGCCTTAGACTGGTGTTTTCACGGCAAAAAACAGAGTTTTAAGCGAACGCGCCTGCCCAGAGGTCAGCTTCTAAAAAGGTACCGGGTCTATTTGTCCGAAAATAGACCCGGTACCTTTTTACGACCGCTCCATCATAGCGGCCAGAAAAACAGAATGAGCGGCACGCCGAGCGTCAGCACGAGCAGCTCCAATGGCAGCCCCATGCGCCAGTAGTCCCCAAAGCGGTAGCCGCCTGGACCGAGGATGATGATGTTGTTCTTGTGCCCGATAGGGGTGAGAAACGCGCATGATGCGGCTACCGCCACGCCCATAAGAAACGGATCAGGGCTGACCGACAGCCGTTCGGCAATGGCGATGCCGATTGGTGCGGCAACCAGCGCCGTCGCCACGTTATTCAAAACGTCAGACAACGTCATGGTGATGACCATGAGTATGACAAGCACGACAACCGGCGAGAGGCCTTCGGTCCAGCCCACCAGGGTGGTGGCGATGAGCGCGCTGCCACCGTTGGCCTCCATGGCTGCGCCAATGGGGATCATGGCGCCCAGCAGTACGATTACCGACCATTCGATGGATTCATACACCTGGCTCAGGGGCACGATGTTCAGCGCAACGTAAATGACGACAGTTGCGGCCAGGGCCAGCGGTAAATAGACCCATCCGAAGCTGGCGGCAATGATGGCGACGGCGAAGACGCCAATGGCGGTCCAGGCCTGGCGCCGCTGAGTGACGGCAAGTCCGCGCTCCGCCAGCGGCAGGCAGCCGAGCCAGTCGATAACGTCGGGGAGCTGTTCCTCCGGGCCGAGCAGCAGCAGAATGTCGCCGGACTGGATCTCGGTCTTGCGCACGCGCTCGCGGATACGGGTGCCGCTGCGGGATATGCCCAGCAGCGTGACGCCGTGCCGATACAGCAGACGCACATCCATTGCCGAGCGTCCGACGATGCGGGCGACGTCCGGCACCACTACCTCGGCAAGCGTCATCGTCCCGGCCGCAACTCCCTCTTCGCTGTCGCGATCGGTGAGCTTGAACTCTGCGGCTCCGACAAACTGATCGATTGCCTCCGGACCGCCTTCCAGCACCACCCGATCGCTCTTGTGGATTATTTCGTTGCGCGCCAGTCCGGGCAGGCGCTTGCCGCGGCGCACGAGTCCCACGACGCTCACGCCATACTCATCCACCAGCTCGTCCAGTTCTCTTAGTGGCTTGCCGATCATGCGCGACGATTCCGCTACTCGCACTTCTGCGACGTAGCCTTTCAGCTTCTCGAGCTCTTGCCCCGTGTCGCGTTTCAATCGTTCGTCAGGAATGAGGCGCCGGCCGATGAAAACAATGTAGAGAATGCCGGCCACGGTAATGCCGAGTCCGACCGGGGCGAAGTCGAACATACTGAACGGCGCCCCGAGCCGATCCTCTCGGAATGTTGCAATGACGATATTGGGCGGCGTGCCGATCAGCGTGATCATGCCGCCGAGTATGGAGGCGAAAGACAGCGGCATGAGGGTCTGAGCGGGGCTGCGTTTTGCGCGCCGCGCGGCCTGCAGATCCAGCGGCATCAGCAGAGCGAGCGCGGCGACGTTGTTCATTATTGCGGACAGCGCCGCGGAGACGCCGGCCATGATGCCGATGTGGGCCTGCAGGCTGCGGGAGCTGTCCAGCAGCCGTTGAGCCAGCAGTTCTATCGCGCCGGAGCGGGACAGTCCCTGGCTGACGATCAGCACCAGCGCGATGATGGCCACGGCCGGATGGCCGAACCCGGAAAACACCTGATCTGCAGGCACCACTCCGATGAGGCAGGCAATTACGAGTCCGGCAAAAGCAACCAGGTCGTAGCGATAGCGGCCCCAGACGAGGAATCCCAGAATACCGAGCAGCAGACCGAATAGAAGGATTTGCTCCAAGGTCACTGCCGGCTGTCTCGCATACTGCACATGGCCCTAAGTGTTGGACATACGTTGGCACCGTAGCAGCGACGCCGGCTCGGGACTAGCTTCTCAACGTCGCGGTCGGGCTCTCGCCGAATGCCGCGCGATACTCAACGGCAGTCCGGCCAAGATGAGGAAGGCCGGACTGAAGAGCGGCCTTGGTCACGGTAAGGTTGTCCGGACTCGCCGCGCGTAGCAGTAATCGCAACTGGTGCAGACGGTGGCGCTTGATATAGGCCTTTGGCGTCATTCCGTAACGGTCGAGAAACCCCTGGCGCAGGCTCCGCTCGCTTACCTTGAATCGTTCGCAGACTTCGACCAGGGATAACGGCTGGCCGATACGCTCACGGATGAAGCGTCCTGCCCGACCAGCGAGTTCCTGGCGCCGTGGGGGCTTTGCCTGTTCCGTATCCGGCCTGACTTCAAGGAATACGGAATCGAGCAGCTCGTCAATCAGAAAATCACTGCCGGCGCGGTCGCCAAGCCAGTCGCCTTGCGTCAGCGCCAGCTCCAGGCCGGACTGAAGGTTCAGCACCGCTCGTCGCTGGGCCGCGTCGTCGGCGAACTTCAAGGTCGAGACGTCATTCAGTCCGTCGCCGAGCAGCAGCTCGAAATGTCTGTTCAGCCTGTCCTTATGAACGGCCAGAACGACGTACTCGGTATCTTCCGGATTCAGCAGATCGTACGAGCGTGGTGAGTGCAGCACGCCGATACTGTGTTCTGCCAGTCGGGCGCCGTTCAGTCGCAGTCGACCCTGCCCGCCGATTTGCAGAACCAGGCCGACGGAGTCGGTCGGCGTTCCGGTTTCGATCAGAATACCCGGAGCCCAACCGATGTGCGTCAGCTGGGCCTCGGACAGGTTGACCTGGTCGGCAAAGCCGAAATCACTCTCGCCGCTCAAGCGGTGGTAACGCTGGTCCCACTTCGAAGCCACGTCCTCGGCCATATCGTCGAAGTCGGTGAAGCGTTTTTTCAGCAGTAGACCAGATTGAAAAACGTCAGACATACAAACAACCCGTCTAAGGTGTCCGCGGCAACAGTCGTCGCGTCGCCTCCAGCTAGTTTGCCGATTCTGGATAGCCAATGCCAAATCGTTGGCCCAGAGTCATCTGCTGTCTTTCAGACTCCGTTAACGCAGCGCAGCATGCCCAATGAGACGTGCCGGCTCCTGCCCGGCGGCCAATGGCCTTTGACCAGTCAGTCGGGTCGCGCACATCGTTTAGTTCGTCAGTATTCCAACGCACAACCAGTCAGGGTTGATCATCATGAAAAGACATCTTCAGAAGCTTCTTGCCGCTCTTCCTTTGATCTCACTGTTGGTAGTCGCTTGCCAACCGCAGGAAACGTCATCACCGCCAGCAACAGCTTTAAATGAAGCTGCGTCGATGGAAGAAGATCCCAGGGTATCGGGCTTCAAGGGCAAGATTGCCAAGACCTATCAGGAATCCGTCGAGGACTGGCCGGCCCAGCCGACGTTTACCGGAGAAGAGCCCAATGTCCTGATCGTTCTGCTCGACGATGTCGGTTACGGGCATCTCGGCGCCTACGGGGGTCTGACCGAGACCCCGAATATCGACGCGCTGGCCGCGGGCGGGCTGCTGTACAACAATTTTCATACCACGGCCCTGTGCTCCCCTTCACGCGCAGCCATCCTGGCGGGTCGCAATACCCACTCCATCGGACTGGGCTCACATGCGCTGATGGCGATGGGGTTCCCTGGATATAACGGTCGTGTACCGATGGAAGCCCAGGAGGTGGCGCGTATCGCCCAGGAGGATGGCTGGACGACCTATGCCCTGGGCAAGTGGGACCACACGCCCGGCTTTCAGGTGCACCAGGTCGGGCCTTTCAAATACTGGCCGACGAACGATGGTTTCGACCACACCTACACGTTCATGGCCGCCGACGCGAACAATTTCACGCCGGTTATGTGGGCGGGCCACGAGCCGATTGAGCCGTCACGTGACAACCCTGACTATCACCTTTCCACTGATCTGGCCGACAAGGCAATTCACTACCTGAGCGGGCACGTATCCATCGCCCCGGATCGCCCCTTCTTTATGTTCTGGGCGCCGGGAGGTATGCACGCCCCACATCACGCGCCGCCGGAATATATAGAGAAGTACAAAGGCAAATTCGATATGGGCTGGGATCAGGCACGAGTGGAAATCCACAAACGCCAGATCGAGATGGGCGTTATCCCAGAAGATGCGGTCCTGAGCGAAAGGACCGAGCAGATTCCTACCTGGGACTCCTTGAGTGACGATGAGAAACGCCTCTACGCTCGCCAGATGGAGGCTTTTGCCGGTCAGCTCGACCACCTCGACAACGAGATTGGCCGACTGGTCGCCACGCTGGAGCGTCTCGGCAAACTCGACAACACGCTGATCATCCTGACCTCGGATAACGGGTCGAGTGGTGAAGGCGGGCTCTCGGGCTCACACAATGAAGTACTGATCATCAACGGCCAGCAAACGTCGCTCGAACAGAACCTGGCCCGCTACGACGAATGGGGATCGGAGGCAACCAACAACCACTTCCATGCGGGTTGGGCTATGGCCGGCAACACCCCGTTCAAGTACTTCAAGCAGATCGTGCACCGCGGTGGCATCCAGGATCCTTTGATCGTCCACTGGCCGGCCGGGATCGAGGCGCAGGGTGAACTCCGCACCCAGTACCACCACATCATCGACATCGGACCCACGATCATGGACGTCCTCGGTCTCGAATTCATGGAAGAGATCGACGGGATCAAGCAGATGCCGTTCGATGGCATCAGCTTCGCCTATTCGTTCAACGATGAGGACGCCCCGGACCAGCGCACGCGCCAGTACTACGAACAGTTTGGCAACCGGGCCATGTACCTGGACGGCTGGAAGGCGGTCACCATTCACG
>CBFCXA010000002.1:0-31656 GCA_965601985.1 uncultured Chromatiales bacterium
GGTATTAGCTCGAGTTTCCCCGAGTTGTCCCCCACTACTGGGCAGATTCCTAAGCGTTACTCACCCGTCCGCCACTCGTCGCCAAGGAGCAAGCTCCTCGCGTTACCGTTCGACTTGCATGTGTTAGGCATGCCGCCAGCGTTCAATCTGAGCCAGGATCAAACTCTTCAGTTCATAGTTTTGAACAAAAGCGAGATCCCAAACTACTGCTTAAAAAAACGAGTATTTTGGTCACTCGGGTCGGGCCACGACAAAGTGCCGTGTCGACGCGAGCGCCCACACAAATTACCTGTTTCCTGCTTGTTAAAGAACGAGCCCGCAAATCGCGGGCAGACCGACTATTGTACAGAAGATAAAACCGCTAGCAAGGGGTCGGAGGCAAAAAAGTCAGAGTATTTCAGCTAACCGTGACTCGCGCGAAACGCCGCTTGCCCACCTGGTATACGTGCGTGCTGCCGGCGCTGATTTCAAGCCCGCGATCCTCGACCCGCTCGCCATCGATCCGCACCGCGCCCTGCTGGATCATCCGGAACGCCTCGGAGGTGCTGGTCACCAGCTGTGCCTGCTTGAGCAGATGGGCCACTCCCAGCCGACCGTCGCGACCGGCCACCGTGATCTCCTCGAGATCTTCCGGTAGCCCGCCCTGCTGGAACTGCTGCAGGAATGCGGCCTGCGCAGCGTCTGCCGCCGCCTCGTCGTGAAAGCGTGCGACCAGTTCCCTAGCCAGCTCGAACTTGATGTCGCGGGGGTTGCGGCCATCCGCTGCGGCTGCCTGCAGCGCTTCGATCTCGCCGGCCGGGCGAAAGCTCAACAGCTCGTAGTAGCGCCACATCAGATCGTCCGAGATCGACATCAGCTTGCCGAACATCTCGGCCGGCAGGTCGGTGATGCCGACGTAGTTGCCGAGCGACTTCGACATCTTGTTGACGCCATCCAGGCCTTCGAGCAACGGCATTGTGAGCACTACCTGCGGGCGCTGGCCCCAGGCCTGCTGCAGCTGCCGGCCGACCAGCAGGTTGAACTTCTGGTCCGTACCGCCGAGTTCGACGTCGGCCTGCATGACCACCGAATCGTAGCCCTGGACCAGCGGGTAGAGAAACTCGTGGATGGCGATCGGCTTACCGGATGCATAGCGCTTCTGGAAATCGTCGCGCTCGAGCATGCGGGCCACGGTATGGCGCGAGGCCAGCTGGATCATGTCGGCCGCACTCATTTCACTCATCCAGCTCGAGTTGAACACTATCCGGGTGCGATCGGGGTCGAGGATCCGGAAGATCTGCGCCTCGTAGGTGCGGGCATTGGCCCGGACCTCTTCCGGCGTCAGCGGCGGCCGGGTCGCGTTGCGGCCGGTCGGGTCGCCGATCAATCCAGTGAAATCGCCGATCAGGAAACACACCTCATGCCCCAGTTCCTGGAACTGGCGCATCTTGTTGATGAGCACCGTGTGCCCGAGATGAAGATCCGGCGCGGTCGGATCGAAACCTGCTTTCACGCGCAGGGTCTCGCCGGCTTCCAGCCGCTCTTTGAGCTCGGCTTCGACCAGGATTTCATCGGACCCGCGGGCGATTTCCCGCAGCTGGTCCGCCACCGTTGCCATTGCTGAGTCCCGCAGCCGTCAGAAGGCCGCGAGGATAATGCAATTGTCGGGCCGCGGCGAAGTCGGGGTGCCGTGATCGACCAGGTCTCAGATCCCCGGGCTATTTTCCAGATTCTCTTGTATTTTGTTGACCCAGCAATCTGAGATTGCTGATAATCCAAGAGAAATCCGGATGCCCCACGGGGTGTGGCGAGCCAGTGCGGCCCGCCGGGGCGGCCGGATCCAGAGCCGGAAACAGCGGTCCTTGCGGACAGTTAAGGGGAGTATCGCGCCTTGCCTGCGCCAGACTCGACATTCAGGGACTACAAGCACAGTGTCGACGCCGAGCCACCGCGGAGTGCGCGCGCGCCCTGGTTCCTGCTCGGGGCCGGTATTCCGCTGGCGCTGCTGGCCCTGGCCGCAGTGCTGCCCAAGTCGTCCGGCACCGTCAACCTGCCGGCCGTAGCCGAGGAGCCGATAGCGCTCGCAGCCACGGATACACAACTGCTGCCGCAGGCCCACGCCCTGGACCCGGAAATCACCGCGCTGCCGGAGCCGGAGCCCAAGCTGCCCGGCGAAGCGCTCACGCTGACCGTGCGTCGCGGTGACAGCCTGGATCTGCTGTTCAAGCGGCACGGGCTCAGTCGCGGTGATCTGGCGCAGATAATGCAGCTGGACCTCGCCCGTCAGCACCTGCGGGTCATCAAACCCGGCGACGAGATCGAGGTGCGCCACGAGCAAGGCCGGCTTTACACGCTCAGCCGAGAGGTGAACCTGACCGAAGCGCTCAGCATCAGCCTCGGCGAAGAAGGCTTTATCGCCGAGATCATCGAGCAACCGCTCGACAGCGAGCCCCGGCTGGCGCACGGCGTTATCGACTCCTCACTGTTCGAGGCAGCGGCCGACGCCGGCATTTCCGACCGCACAATCATGAATCTCGCCGGCGTTTTCGCCTGGGACATCGACTTCGTGCTGGACATACGCCAGGGCGATGAATTCCACCTGGTATACGAAGCGCTCTCGCGCGACGGAGAACCACTGGGCGAGGGCGCGATACTCGCCGCCGAATTCATCAACCAGGGCGATTCCTACCAGGCCATCCGCTACACCACGCCTGACGGCCGGACCGACTACTTCACGCCGGAAGGCCGCAGTGTGCGCAAAGCCTTCGTGCGCGCGCCGGTGGCATTCTCGCGCATCAGCTCCAACTTCAACCCGCGCCGCCGGCACCCGAAGCTGAATACCATTCGCGCCCATCGAGGCGTCGACTACGCCGCGCCGAGGGGCACGCCGATCAAGGCCGCCGGCGACGGCAAGGTCGTCTTTCGCGGCACCAAGGGCGGCTATGGCAAGACCGTCATCCTGCAGCACGGCGGGAACATCAGCACGCTGTATGCGCACATGTCCCGTTTCGCCAGGCCGCGGAATGGAACGCGCGTTCGCCAGGGGCAGGTCATCGGTTACGTCGGCGCGACGGGCCTGGCCACCGGGCCACACCTGCACTATGAATACCGCTTGAACGGGGTACACCAGAACCCGCGCACGGTGAAGCTGCCGGACGCCGATCCGCTGGACGCGGAGTACATGCCGGCCTTCCAGGCCACTGCGGAGCAGTTGCTGCAGCAACTCGAAGCGCAACGCAGCCTGGTCGCCGCGCAGACTGCCACCGGCACCGGCTGAGCCACAGCCGCGGCCCCGGAGCAAACGTGCCGGAGTCCCCGCCACTTTTCATCGGCCTGATTTCCGGTACCAGCGTCGACGGCATCGACGCGGCCGTGGTCGAGATCAACCAATCACCCTGTCGGCTCCTGGCAGACCATTTTCATCCCTACCCGGACGAATTGCGCCGGCGCCTGCAGCGCGCCGCACAGCGACCCGACGACACCGACCTCTGGGAGTTAGGCCAACTGCAGACGCTGACGGGAGAGGCTTTTGCGGCGGCCGCAACACGACTGATCGAGCACTCCGGCATCGACCGCCGCAACATCCGCGCGATCGGCAGCCACGGCCAGACGCTACTGCACAGTCCGGACACCGCCGCAGCCTTTACGCTGCAGATAGGCGACCCGGCGATCATCGCCGAGCGCACCGGGCTGGTGACGGTTGCCGATTTCCGGTCCGGTGACATGGCCGCCGGTGGCCAGGGCGCGCCGCTGGCGCCGGCCTTCCACGCCTGGGCCTTCGGCAGCCACGTGGAGCGCGCGGTATTGAACCTGGGCGGTATCGCGAACATCACCCGGCTGCGGCCCGGCTCGCCAGTCATCGGCTTCGATACCGGACCGGCCAGTACCCTGCTCGACTACTGGAGCCTTCTCAAACAGGGCAAGCCGTATGACGAAAACGGCAACTGGGCCGCCGGCGGCGGCATCCGGCAGGACCTGCTCGAACGACTGCTGCAGGACGAGTGGCTCACGCGACCGCCGCCAAAGAGTACCGGCGTCGACTACTTCTCACCTGCGTGGCTTGAAAAGCGGCTGGCCGGTTTCGCCGACCTCGACGCGCGGGACGTGCAGGCGACGCTGGCCGAGTTCAGTGCCGCGACCGTCGCAGACGCGCTCGCCGCGCACACTCAGGCTGAGGAAATCGGCGTCTGCGGCGGTGGCGCGCACAATGCCGACCTGTTGCGCCGCATCACCGCGAGATTGCCGGGTCGCGAGCTGCTAGACACGCAAAGCTGGGGCATCGGGGCCGACTGGGTCGAGGCCGCTGCTTTTGCCTGGCTGGCGCAACGTCGCCTGGCCGGTCTGCCCAGCAACGAGCCCGCGGTGACCGGTGCATCCCGGGCAGTCAGCCTGGGCGCCGTTTATCGGCCGACGGTTAGTTGACGATTGGCTTATGACAAATGTGACCGGCGTTCCGTCCCGCGCCGGACGGGCTGCTATATTCGTTGGTCCCCCATGCCACCGGGCCCGATGGATACACCGAACTACAAGCTGCCCGACTACTACGTCAACCGGGAACTGAGCTGGCTCGAGTTCAATCGGCGGGTTCTCTTCGAGGCGGCCAACGACGACACGCCGCTGCTGGAACGGCTGAAGTTCCTGTGCATCGTGTCGACCAACCTCGACGAGTTCTTCGAGATTCGCGTCAGCGGCCTGCAGCAACGACTCGAAATGGGCGCGGCACCGGCCGGCCCCGACATGCTCACGCCGCTGCAGGTGCTCAACTCGATTGCCGAGCGGACGCACGAACTGGTCGATGAGCAATACCGTCTGCTCAACGATGAACTGATTCCGGACCTGGAAGCGAACAATATTCGCTTCATCCGCCGCACGCGCTGGAACCCCGAGCAGCTGGCCTGGGTACGCAGCTACTTCAATAACGAAGTCGAGCCGGTACTCAGCCCGGTCACCCTCGACCCGGCGCGGCCGTTCCCGCGGATTCTCAACAAAAGCCTGAACTTCATCGTCGGCCTGAAGGGCGTGCACGCCTTCGGCCGGCCCTGCAGCAAGGCGATCGTCCAGGCACCGCGATCTCTGCCGCGACTCATTCGGCTGTCGCCTGACCTGCCCGACACCGGGCCGAATGATTTCGTATTCCTGTCATCGATCATTCACGCGTTCGTGGACGAGCTGTTCACCGGCATGGAGATCACTGGTTGCTACCAGTTCCGCGTCACCAGGAACAGTGACCTCTACGTCGACGAAGAAGAAGTCGACGACCTGATGCGTGCGCTGGAAGGCGAGCTGATTGCCAGCCGCTACGGTGCGGCCGTGCGACTGGAGGTCGCCGACCAGTGCCCGGCCGACCTCACCAGCTACCTGCTGGACATGTTCGGACTCCAGCAACGCGATCTGTACCCGGTTTCCGGACCGGTGAACCTCAACCGCTTGATGGCCATCTACAGTCAGCTGGGCCGTGAAGACCTGAAGGATCCGGCGTTCACGCCCAGCCTGCCCCAGGAACTCGCCGGCGGCGACGACATCTTCGACGCGATTACCGAGAGCGACATTATCGTTCACCACCCGTTCGAGTCCTTCGCGCCGGTGCTCGAGTTCATCAACCGGGCGGCCCAGGACCCGGACGTGATGGCATTGAAAATAACGCTGTACCGGACCGGCCCGGACTCGCCGATCGTGCAGTCACTGATCGCGGCCGCGCAGGCCGGCAAAGAGGTCACGGTCAGTATCGAGCTGCGCGCCCGCTTCGACGAAGCCGCGAACATCGAGCTGGCCAACCGGCTGCAGACCGCCGGCGCGCATGTCGTCTATGGCGTGCGCAGCTTCAAGACCCATTGCAAGATGGCAATGGTGGTACGGCGCGAAGACGGTCAGCTCAAGCGCTATGTGCATCTCGGCACGGGCAACTACCATCCCGGCACCGCGCGCCTGTACACCGACTATGGCCTGTTCAGTGCCGACCAGGAACTCGGCGAAGATGTGCACCACATTTTCCTGCAGCTGACCAGCATGATGCAGACGCCGCCGCTAACGCGCATCTCCCAGGCGCCATTCAGTCTGCATGACTTCGTCATCAACTCGATCGAGCAGGAAATCGCCAACGTCGAGCGTGGCGGGACCGGCCACATCATTGCCAAGCTCAACGCGCTGGTCGAGCCGGAAGTGATCCAGGCGCTGTACCGGGCGTCATGTGCCGGCGTGTTCGTCGATCTGATCGTACGCGGCATCTGCTGTCTGCGACCGGGCATTCCGGGAATTTCGGAAAACATCCGCGTGCGCTCGATCATCGGGCGTTTCCTGGAGCACACCCGCGTCTACTACTTCCACGCCAACGGCGAAGAAGAGATCTACTGCGCGAGCGCCGACTGGATGGATCGCAACTTCTTCCGTCGCGTCGAAACCAGCTTCCCGATCCTGTCAGCCGACATCAAGAAGCGGCTGATTGCGGACCTGGACAGCTATCTGAACGACAACACCGGTTCCTGGGAACTCAGGTCGGACGGCAGCTACCACCGTGTGACGCCGGGCGATGCCGAGCCGTTTTCTGCACAGCACTGGCTGCTGGGTCAGCTCGCCGAGAAGGCCTGAGCCCGGCCTCAATCGATCTCTGGGGTCACGAGCTCCAGCTCTACCCCGGCATTCGCCAGGTGCCTGCATTCCTGTCCGAGGTCCGCGAGGATCAGCGGGTTGTCCGCGGGGGATCCTTCCGGAATGGTCACCTGCAGACTCGCTTTCTTCGCTTCGAGCAGCACGCCGGCGTAGTCCACACTGGTCCGGCTGCGATGGAACAGAACCGCAAGCCGCAGCAGCACGGCGAGCCGGATCGCGTTTGCCTGCCGGGACTTGGGCAGGGCCTGGAAAATCTTGCGACTGAAACTGCGGCGATGCGAACCTACCAGCAGGGCCAGCACGCGCTGCTCCAGGGTCGGAAATCCCGGCATATCCGAGAACTCGAGCAGATAAGCGCCGTGCCGATGGTACTGGGCATGGGCAATATCGAGTCCTATTTCATGCAGCCGCGCCGCCCAGCGCAGGTTCGCCCCGTCCTCCTCGTCGTCCAGCTGCCAGGTCTCTGCGAGCTGGTGGTAGAAATGCATCGCGGTGGCCTCTACGCGCTCGGCCTGGAGGGGATCGACATGGAAGCGCGCGGCCATTGCGCGCACCGTCCGGACCCGGGCGTCTTCCCGGGTCAGCCGGCCCAGCATGTCCTGCAGGATGCCGTCGCGTAACGACCCTTCGGCGACCTGCATGCTTTCCATGCCCAGTTGACCCATGACCTCGACCAGGATGGCGATACCGCCGGCAAACACGGGCTTGCGCTCGTCCGACAGTCCGTCCAGCGACAGCTTGTCGAGGCGACCGGCATCGATCATGCGCTTGATCGTCCGCTCCAGGGCCGCCACGGTTAGCTCGGCGTCCTCACCTTCGTGCGCGCGCACCACGTTGTGCGCCGCGCGAATAGTCCCGGAGCAGCCGACCCAGCGCACCGCGCCGACCTGCCGGAAGCGTTCGCGCACCGGCTCGAGCTCCAGGCGTCCGGCCAGCCGCGCTTTCTCGAACCGACGCGCGCTCAGTTTCTGTTTGCCGAAGAACTTCTCCGATACGCTGACGCAACCGAGATAGAGACTCTCGAGGTCGTCGGGCTGGTAGCCATGACCGGCTACGATTTCGGTACTGCCGCCGCCGATATCGACGACCAGTTGCGGACCGTCGACCAGCGGCAGGCTGTGGCTGGCCCCGAGGTAAATCAGCCGAGCTTCCTCGATACCTGCGATTACTTCCACCGGATGCCCGAGCAGCTGTTCGGCCGCCTCGAGAAAAGCCTCCGATTCGCGCGCCTTGCGCAGCGTGTTGGTGCCGACGACTCGAACCCGATCGGCGCGCATCGCACGGATGCGCTCGCCGAACCTGGCCAGGCATTCCAGTGCGCGAGCCTGAACGGCCTCGTCCAGCTGGTTGTCTTCGTCGAGACCGGCGGCGAGACGAACCATCTCGCGCATGCGGTCGATCACGGTGAGCTGGCCGTGCGAAAGACGTGCGACGACCATGTGAAAACTGTTCGAGCCGAGGTCTACCGCGGCGAGGATGCCGGCTTCGGCGGAAGCCGACGAAGCACGGGTTGTCAGCGCTGCCTCGGACGCGATGTTTGGCACGGTGCCTGACGAACCCCCTTATCGACAGGCCGATTATTTCACAGGGCGGACCGACTCGCTTACTGGGATTTCGCCGGTACTACCTGCATCGGCTGCGTGGAATCGGGCGACCGCGTGGACTCGAGTTCCGTGTGGCGACTCTGCGCCGGTTCGTGGATCAGCTGCCCGTTGACCTCGGCGCCGGCTGTCATCTCGATCAGTTCGTAATGCAGGTTGCCGACCACACGGGCGGTGGGACCGAGTTCGACCAGCTCGCTGCAGTACACGTCGCCCTGGACGGTGCCATGCAACACCACCCGCGGCACCTTCACGCTGCCCTCGACGCGACCGTCCTCGCTGATGCTGAGGAAAGATTCCGTGTCGCGCTCGGCCATCACGCTGCCGTGCACGACGCCATCAACGTGGCAACCGCCCTCGAAGCAGAGGTCTCCCTCGATGCGCGAACCCGCGCCGACCAGCGTGTGGACCACGCCGTTCCGGCGCTTTTTCTTCCCGAACATCAGGCTCTCCCTGAAAATCGAAGCCGCCACTGAAGTCTACCCGGGGCGGGTGTAAAAAACGCGATGTGTATCACATCCGGTGCTGCCACCGCGTCAGCCGGACTGCAGCAGCCAGGCGAAGGACTGCTCGACAGACTTGGCCTTTTTCCCACTGGGGCTCAGCGTCACATTGACGCGCTCCGGCACGAAGCCCTCGGGCACCCGCAGCTCCGACTGCAGATTCTGAAAATAGCGAAACGAAAAGTCCAGGCTGGCCTGTCGATCGGGCGTCAGCTCGTTCAGCGCGAGGCTTGCCGGGGCGCCGTCCCGTCTGCCTTCCAGCTCCAGCTTCAGCGTGCCGCTGATACGCCGGTCATTGCGCAACGCCTGAGCCAGCACCAGGCGCAGTGTGTAGCTGCCGCCTTGCGCACCCCGTCCAAGCTGCAGATCCTGCACGCGCAGGCCTTCCTTCTCATCGACCGCCACCACGCGCTGGTAAAACTCCAGGTCCTCGGCCTGGGCCTGGACCCGGGCCTGCAGCGACTGCAGTTCGGTCTCGAGCTGCTTGTAAGACTCATGCTTGATGCGCGCATCGGTTTCCAGCAGCGCAATCTTCTCGCGCAGCTGCTCGCGCGCGGCCTCGCGCCTGATCAGCTCGTCGCGCAGTTCGCGCTCACGATTCTGCGCCTCGAGCCGGTTGAACCCGGCACGCGACTGGCCCAGTTCGAACGCGGCCCAGATCATGCCGAGGCCGATCGCCAGCGCCACCAGCAACACCCAGCGCCCGACCCACGCAGGCGCATCGCCCGGCAGGCGTGGTCGGCTTACTCTGGGTCGCCGTGTCGCCACTTGTCCGGCCACCACTGCGGTTGCGGCGGCGCTCCTTCGGGAAACAACAATGGTGCCAATTCGTCCAGTGCCTGCACGTATACCCGCCGTTTGAAATAGATGACTTCTTTTACCGGTCGCCAGAAGTCGACCCAGCGCCAGCGGTCGAACTCCGGCAGTTCGGACCGATCAAGCTGCAGCTTGTCCTCGTCGCTCAACAATCGCAACAGGAACCAGCGTTGCTTCTGCCCAATGCACAAGGGCGAAGAATTGCGACGGATATAGCGATCCGGCAGACGGTAGCTGAGCCAGTCGCTGGTGCTGCCGAGCACCTCCACGTCTTCGGGCAACAGGCCGATTTCCTCCTCCAGTTCCCGGTACATCGCCTGCTCGGGGGATTCCGACTCGAGTATCCCGCCTTGCGGAAACTGCCATCCGGACTGACCGACGCGCCCGCCGAGCAGCAGCGCGCGCTTGTCGTCGCTGACGATGATGCCGACGTTGGCGCGAAAGCCTTCACTGTCTATCAGATCTGACACCAAGGGATTTTTTCACAATCATCTTCGGGGTGTCACGGCAGCGTCTCACGCTCCGGTACACTGCGGACAGTTCGCCCGACCGGCACCTTTATGCGTATCGCCGCCAGCAAACTGCTCACCGGCCTGGTCTGCCTGACCGGGGCCGCCGTGCTGACCGGACTGGGCGTAGGCAGCGGCAGTACCGGCTTTGCGGACCTGCTCGCGCTGTGGAACGGGCAGGCCGAACCGGCCGCCACCGAAGTCCTGTTGCGACTGCGCATGCCGCGCGTACTGGCCGCTTTCGGCACCGGTGCCTGCCTCGCGATCGCCGGCGTGCTGATGCAGGCGCTCCTGCGCAACCCGCTGGCCGACCCTTACATTCTCGGCACCTCCGGCGGCGCCGCGGTTGCGGCGCTGCTGGTCATGCTCGCCGGCGCATCGGGCATCCTGGTCGATGCAGCAGCCTTTGCCGGCGCGCTGCTCAGCACGCTGCTGGTATTCGGACTCGCGCGCACCGGCGGCGACTGGTCCAGCGGCCGGCTGCTGCTGACCGGCGTCGTCGTCGCCGCCGGCTGGAGCGCTTTGATCAGCCTGCTGCTGGCAACCAGCCCGGAAGCGAACCTGCGCAGCATCCTGTTCTGGCTGATGGGCGACTTCGCTTTCGCGGACCGGCCGTGGGCCGCGCTCGGGCTGGCGGCAGCGGCCGCGATTGCCGGGCTGGCCATGGGCCGGGCCCTGAACCTGCTGACCACCGGCGATCAGCAGGCCGCGTTGCTCGGGCTGCGCGTCGGTCCCGTGCGCGCGGCCACCTATTTTCTCAGCGCCCTGCTCACTGCCATTGCGGTTACGACTGCCGGCACCGTCGGCTTCGTCGGACTGGTGATACCGCACCTGGTGCGCATGGTCAGCGGAGTCGATCATCGCAGCCTGGTACCCGCGTCGGCTCTGGCCGGCGGTTCGCTGCTGGTGGTTGCCGACACGCTGGCCCGCACCCTGCTGGCCCCGCGCCAGCTGCCGGTCGGTGCGATCACCGCGCTGGTCGGGGTGCCGCTGTTCCTGTTTCTGCTCAGCCGCGATACGCAGCGCGCGGACTAGGCGCGTTTCTCGAGGTAGCCACGACCGCGCTCCATCAGCGCGACGAAGGCATCGCGGTCGCCGGCTGCGACCGTCGCGCCGACCCGCTCTACCGCATCCCGCAGCACCCGCAGCGCTTCTTCGCCGAAGGGGTTCTGTGACTGGATCTCGAAATACAGATCCGGATTTTCCTGCGCCACGCGAGCGGCCACGCCGAGCTGCGCATCGAAAGTCGTGCTGGAGAGCTCGCTGAGACGCGGTAGCGACTCGCCGCTATCGGCCAGCGCGCTGAAGAAAGCGATGTTCAGCGCGTGCGACAGGCCGAGCACATAGGCAATCAGCCGGTCGTGATCGTCCAGCGGCATTTCGATCTGTTCGGCCATGGTCGACTCGAACAGCGCCCGCGCCGCGCGCGTTGCTGAAGGGTTGCCCGCCTCGAGGAACAACACATGCCGCCCGGACAGCAGTTCGGTGTCGGGGCCGAACATCGGGTGCACCGACGCGACTTGCGCACCGCGCTCGGCCAGCCGTCGCAGGGCCGGCATCAACGGCGTCTTCAGCGAACCGATATCGAAGATCAGGCCGCTGCGGCCCTGCTCGCCCAGTTCGTCCAACAGGTGCGCCGTCAGCGCAATCGGCGTGGATACGACGGTAACCTGGAACTCGTCCGGGGTGCTGCGCCAGTCGGCCACCGACGTGTAGCCCGGTGCGGCGGGCGCCGGATCGGCGATGGTGACGCGGTAGCCCTGGGAATCGAGGAAGTCGGCGAACCAGCGGCCCATCTTGCCGGCGCCGCCGATGACCAGTGCCTGCTGACCCTGACCGCGACCTTCCGCCTGCACGCGCGCGCGCTCCTGCTTGGTCAGCGACGACTCGATCAGCAGGCGCATCAGCGCCTCGGCCAGGCGCGGCGGCAGGCCCAGCTCGACGGCCTGTTTGCGGGCCGTCTCGATCACCTGTTTCTCGCGGGCGAAATCCCGGGTCGCCTGCCCGGCGTCGCGTTTCACCTGGCCAATCTGCTCGACCACGGCCTGACGCTCGGCCGCCAGTTCGACAATCCGGCGATCGATGGCGGTGAGGCGCTCGCGCAGTGCTTTCAGATCCATGGGCGCGCATAAGGTAACGCAGAATCCACACATGCGCTGAACGCGCGGGCTGGGGAGGCGGGTGTCGATCCACTACAATCCTTCACCGCCGCCAGCACAACGAAACCGCCGGGGAAGAGAATGAAGTCACGCGCCGCCGTCGCCTGGGAAGCAGGCCAGCCGCTCAGTATCGAAATGATCGACGTAGAGGGACCGCGCGCAGGCGAGGTGCTGGTGCGCATGGTCGCGACCGGCGTCTGCCATACCGATGCATTCACGCTGTCCGGCGAGGACCCGGAGGGCCTGTTCCCGGCCATCCTGGGTCACGAGGGCGGCGGCATCGTCGAGGAGGTCGGGCCGGGCGTCAGCGGCGTCGCGGTCGGCGATCACGTCATCCCGCTGTATACGCCCGAATGCGGCAGCTGCTCGTTCTGCACCAGCGGCAAGACCAACCTGTGCCAGGCGATCCGCGTGACCCAGGGCCAGGGCCTGATGCCGGACGGCTCCAGTCGTTTTTCGATCGACGGCAAGATGCTGCACCACTACATGGGGACGTCGACCTTCTCCGAGTACAGCGTGCTGCCGGAGATCGCGCTCGCGAACATCAACCCGGCCGCGCCGCTGGAGAAGGTCTGCCTGCTCGGCTGCGGCATTACCACCGGCATCGGTGCCGTCCTGAACACGGCCGGAGTCGAGCCCGGCGCCAGCGTCGCGGTTTTCGGCCTCGGTGGTATAGGACTCAGCGTAATACAGGGCGCTGTGATGGCCGGCGCAGCGCGCATCGTGGCGATCGACACGAACCCGGACAAGTTCACCATGGCCGGCCAGCTCGGCGCGACCGACTTCGTAAATCCGAAAGACTACGATGACCCGATTCAGGACGTGATCGTGGAACTGACCGGCGGCGGCGTCGACTACTCGTTCGAATGCGTCGGCAATGTAGACCTGATGCGCTCGGCGCTGGAGTGCTGCCACAAGGGCTGGGGCGAATCGGTGATCATCGGTGTAGCCGGCGCCGGCCAGGAGATCAGCACCCGGCCCTTCCAGCTGGTCACCGGGCGTGTCTGGCGCGGCACGGCTTTCGGCGGCGTGCGTGGCCGCAGCGAGCTGCCGGGTTACGTGGACCGTTATCTCGATGGCGAAATCCGCATCGACGAGATGATCACCCACACCATGCCGCTGGACGACATCAACCAGGCCTTCGACCTGATGCATGCAGGCAGCAGCATTCGGTCGGTGGTGTCGTTCTGAACGTACGCCGGTAAGGTCCGCGATCGTGGCCGATTCCGTCGCGCTGGCGAGCAGCTCCGAGCTTGCGGCCGAAGCCGGCGGCGCCATTGCGGCGGCCGGCGGCAACGCGGTGGATGCGGCGATCGCCGCCGCACTGGTCTCGATCAATACCGAACCGGGCGTCTGCTCACTGGGCTGCGGCGGCTACCTGACCATCTGGCCGCCGGGCGGCGAGCCGGTCACGCTGGACGGCTACGTCGCGGTGCCGGGTCACGGCAACCCGCGTCCGGCCGCCGAGCGCCGGGCCGAACAGGTACACCTGGAGTACGGCGGCGGTGTGGACACCATAATCGGTCCGGACTCGATTGGTGTACCGGGCGGCATTGCGGCGCTCGGCGAGGCCTCGCGCCGCTGGGGCAAACTGCCCTGGCAGGAACTGCTCGCGCCGGTGGTATCCATCACCCGCCAGGGCTTTCCGCTGCCGGTCGCGTCTTATCACTATCTCGAATATTCCGGAACCCCGATCTTCGGCCGCGCGGCCGACGGGTTCCGGGCCCTGCACGACGAACAGGGCCAGCTGCGCCGGCCGGGCGAGTCTATTGTCGTCCCGCACCTGGCCGACAGCCTCGAAGCCATCGCGAAAAACGGGCCACAGGAAATGTATTCCGGCGAGCTTGGCAGGCAGATCGCCGACTTCGTGATCGACAGTGGCGGTCGCCTGAACCGCGAGGATCTCGCCGCCTACCAGGTCATCGAACGCCCGAGCCTCGGCGCAGAGCTGGCCGGCTGGCGAATCGCAACCAACCCGCCGCCTGCAGTCGGCGGCAGCGTGCTGATCGCGATGCTTCAGCTGATGGCTCGACGCGAGCTGGCAGACTGGGACGATGCCGCGCTCTATTACCTGGTGGACGTGCAGCGCGCGGTGCTCGGCTTCCGGCGCAGCCACCTGGACCTGAGCGACGACCTGGAGGCGGATGCCAGGCGCCTGCTCGGCCATGCCGCCGCGGGCGAACTGGCCGCGGTGCTCGAGTCGGCGTCGACCTGTCACACCTCGGCGGTCGACGCCACGGGTCTGGCCTGCAGCGTTACCATGTCGGCGGGGTACGGAGCCGGCGATATGCCGCCGGGCACCGGTGTGTGGCTGAACAATTGCCTCGGCGAACTGGAACTCAACAAGCGCGGCCTGGAGCCGGGACCGCCGGGCACACGACTGCCGTCGAACATGGCGCCGAGCGTGGCCCGCGGCGACGCGGGCGAGACGCTCGCGATCGGCTCGCCCGGCGCGGACCGCATCACCACGGCGATTCTGCAGACGCTGGTCAATCACCTGCAGCTGGACATGTCGCTGGCAGCGGCCATTCGCTTCCCGCGCTGCCACGTCGAATGGGTCGGCGGCGACTACCGGGTCGCCTGCGAAGCGGGCCTGGGCATCGAGAGACTGGACCTGCCGAGTCGTGAATTCGCCGGCCAGTCCATGTTCTTCGGCGGTGTCGGCGCCGCATTGCACTCGCCGGCATCCGGGCTCGAGGCGGCGGCGGACCCCCGGCGCAGCGGCGGTACGTGGCCAAAACCCGCCTGATGCGATCACTGCTCGCCCTGGCGGCCGCGATCTGCCTCGCGGGCCTCGCCCGCGGGCTCGACGCGGCGCCCGCGCGAGTGACCCTGAACGAAGGCACGCAACTGGCCGTCAGCAGCGACCGGCAGGGCTCTCAAATCGCATTCAAGCTGGCCGGACGCATCTGGCTGGCCCGTACCGCTGATGGCAACGCGCAGGCGGTCACACCGCTGATCGAGCAGGACGACCGGCCGGCACTGTCGCCTGATGGCCGGCTGCTGGCTTTCGAACGGCGCATCGGCCGCCAGCATCACATCATGCTGATGCCCAGCAAAGGCGGCGACGCGCGTCAGCTGACCTTCGGCCCATTCGATCACCACGCGCCCAGCTGGCATCCGGACGGCGAGCGTCTGCTAATGGCCTCCGACCGCGGCGGCGACTTCGGCATCTGGGAAATCGACGTCGCGACCCTTGGTCTCAGGCAGGTCAGTTCTCTGCCCGGCGAAGAGCGTGACCCGGTGTATAACCACAAGGGTGACCGCGTCGCTTTCGTCCACGCCGCGGCATCCGGTGACCGGCTGGTAATCCGGGAAGCCGACGGCAGCCTGCGCAATGTGCTCGAGACGACTGCGGAGCTGTTCGCACCGGCATGGCGCCCGGACGACAGCCTGCTGAGCTACGTCGAACGGGACACGGGTCGCAGCGAAATGCGCATGGCGATCCTGTCGCAACCGCCCGTCAGCAAGGCACTGACACAGGGCGAGAATGTTTTTCCTGCCGCGGCGCACTGGCTGAGTCGCGACGAATTGCTGTACGCGGCGGACGGCCGCATCCGTCGCCGCAACTTCGATGCATTCAGCGCGCACGACCTGCCTTTCAGCGCGGTCGTCGCGATCGACGCGACGCCCCGTCCGCCGGCGCTGGAGGAAGCCGACGCAGAGGACGAGAGCCGCTTGGTTCGCAGCATCACCGGCGCGGTGGCCGCGACTGACGGGTTGTTCATTTCGGCCCAGGGCGATCTCTGGGAACTGGATCGCGACGGCGTGGCGCGCCGCCAGTTCACCAACGACGCTTTCACCGACGACCAGCTGATCGGCAATCCCGCCAACCAGCTGCTGGCTTTTGCCAGCGACCGCGGTGGCAGCCAGCAGATTTGGCTGCTCGACCCCGCCGACGGCAGCATGCAGGCGGTGACCACAGAAACCGGACCGGCCTTCGCGCCGGCCTGGCGGGCCGACGGACGCGCTATTGCCTACCTCGCGGCCGATCACACTGCCGCAGCCAGTGCACGACTGAAGGTTCTGTTCCTGGACCAACAACAGGACGATCGGCGGACCGCGAGACTGGGTACCGTGCCGCGCGGCACCGGCACACCGAGCTGGATCGGCGACGACCGGGTGGCGGTAGCGTCCGGTGCCGGTCAGTCTGCGTTGCTGGCCTTCGACCTCGGCAATCCGCTGCCGTGGACGCTGCCGTTACCGTTGCCAGCCGGCGCCAGGGTCAGTGCTGCACAGTTTTCGCCGGACGGCTCGCAGCTCGCGCTGCTGGCCGACAGCCAGCTGTTTCTGGTCGGTCGCAACGCCGAAGGTTTCGACGACCAGCCGCGACGCGTGGCGCGCGAAGCCAGCCTGCCGCGTTGGAACCCGGTCGACGGCAGCCTGCTCTACCAGGACCACGCCGGACGCTTGATGCGCCTCGATCCCGCTTCGGGTGACACCCGGGAATTGACCATCCGCCTGCGCTGGCGACCGCGCAGTGCCGGTCGGCCGCTGCTGGTTCGGGCCGGCCGCCTGTTTGACGGACTGGGGCCCGGGTATCAGCTGCGCCGCAATATCCTGATCCGTGACGGCCGGATTGAAACGATAACCGGCTGGTCCGATCCGCCGCCGGCCGACGCGGAAATCATCGACGCCCGCGAACTGGTCGTGCTGCCGGGACTGATCGACACTGCGGCCCGCGACGGCTGGCCCGACGGTTCGCGCGCCGGGCGCAGCTGGCTGGCCTGGGGCGTCACCTCGATTCGACAGTGGACCGACGATCTGGACGCAACACGCGCCCGTCGGGAGCGATGGCATAGCGGGAAACAACCAGGGCCCCGTCTGCACACCGGTCTGGCGCTGTGCGCCCCTGACCTCGCGCGCGCCGGGCGTCGGCTGGCGCAAGCGCGCCGCTTCGCGGCCAACTCGATAGAACTCTGCGTCGCTACGCCGGGCGACCAGCTGGCCGAGATCGCAGCGTTTGCCAGTCGCGCCGGTCTTGGCGTCGCCACCGCAGCCCCGTTTCCGGGCGCGCTGCTGGGCGCCAGCGAAATCAGCCTGACCGGCCGCCGTGAGTTACTCGATGCCTATCCAGGTGGCTTCGACCGCTTCGCCTATGCTGATCTCACGGACCTGGCCGGCGCGGGCGGGCTGACGGTGGTCTCGCGTTTGTCCCCGGCCGGCCTGCCGGGCCTGGTCCAGCGGAGTGAATCGCTGCTGCAGGCTCCGGCGTTCAGCGGTCTGAACACCGAGGCGGATAGATACTGGTACGAAGAATCCTGGCGCCGGCAGCGGGCCATTGCCGGCACCGCACTGCGTGCAGAACAGCGCACTGCCGTGCAGAGTGCGTTTCGCGCAGTCGGTCGCGGTGCCCGACTGGTAATCGGATCGAATGCGCCCGACACGCCCCGCGGCATGAGCCTGCACGCAGAAATGCGCCTGCTGGCAGAGAGCGGCCTGCAGCCGTTCCAGGTACTGGGCATGGCCAGCCTCGAAGCGGCCCGGGCCCTGGGCCTGGAACAGGAACTCGGGCGCGTGGCGCCGGGCCTGCGCGCTGATCTGGTGCTGGTGCGGGGTGACCCGCTGGCCGATGTCAGCGATGCCGCGGCGGTGGTTGCGAGTATTGTCGACGGACGCATCTACCGCTTCGAGGACCTGGTGCCTGGGCGCAGCGTTGGAAATTTTTACACGACCGACGGTTCTTCTACTGGAAAACCTTAGGGCGGCAGCGCTCCGGACCTCGGTAAACGCCCTGCAGTGCAAGGCGAGAACTCATGCGGCATCCGGACCGGTACCAGCGGTTTTTCCTGACGCAGGGAGCGGGTTGCGAACGCTTGTTGATGCGCGTTGGGAGCCATGGGCGCGAACCAGGATGTCGGATTTGTTTACAAGTGCTTGCCCGCAGAGGCGAAGCTGCGAAACCTTGGCTGCGCAACATTATAAATTTATTAGTATTTTCACTGTATGGCACAGCTCTTGCTTACTATAGTTTGCGCACAAAAAAAGGTCCTTGCAGGCGGTGGCACCGGTTCGAAGCCTGAACACAGACATCGAAGCCAGAAGACGCTGAACAACAACAAGAAGATAGAACAAAAAGAATAGACAGCGGGCGGATAAAAACAAAAAAAATCCACCACAGCCTCGCCGCTGACGCATCGACCGAATTCGCGACAACAACAATAACCCGTATACCCCGCTCTCCCTAGCGGGGTTTTTTTTGCCTGCAGACAGCCGCCGGGTATGCTCGCGCGCATGCCCACCACACCCGGTACTGCCCCGCTGCTCGATTGCGCCGACCTCGATGTCTCAGTCGGTGGCCGGCTGCTGGTAGATGGTCTGCGCCTGACGGTCAGGCCCGGCGACTTCATCGCGCTGCTCGGGCCAAACGGCGTCGGCAAAACCCTCACCCTGAAAACACTGGCCGGCCTGCGGCCCACCGCCAGGGGCAGCATCCGACTGCGCGACGACAGCCTCGAAACGCTGGACAGGCGCAGCGTCGCCCGACGCCTGGGGCTGCTGCTGCAGGAACACGCCGACGCCTTCCCGGCCACGGTGCTGGAAATCGCTCTGCTGGGACGACACAGCCATCGGGGTTTCTGGGACTGGAACGATGCACCGGGGATGACGCTTGCGCGAGACGCGCTGGCGCGCATGGACCTGCAAGGCCTTGAGCATCGCCTGGCCGCGCGACTCTCGGGTGGCGAACGGCGCCGCCTTGCGCTGTCGACACTGCTGGTCCAGGACCCGCAGTTATTCCTGCTGGACGAACCGATGAATCACCTGGATCCATGGCATCGCTTCACCGTGCTGCAAACCTTCAGCGAACTCGCCGCAAGCGGCCGTGGCGTCGTCGCCAGCCTGCATGACCCGGCGCTCGCGACACGCTACGCGAATCGCTGCCTGTTGCTGTTCGGCGACGGGCGCTGGGAATTCGGTGCGCGTGAGGACTTGCTGACCGAGCAGCGACTCGAGTCGCTCTATGCAACACCTTTCAGACGTTTCACCGCAGGCGATGACGAAGTGTTGTTGCCCTCGCCGCAAGCTTGAATGTCTGCGCCTCCAAAGCTAGAGTGAAAACGTCAGGTGCGCCCGACCGGCAGGTCGGGTTTACGGGAAGCCGGTGACGGCCAGTCGAGGACTGGCAGCATTCCGGCGCTGCCCCCGCAACGGTAATCGAGCACAAGGCGATTCTGCGCGGTCCGCCAGGGCCCGCAGCCACTGCGCATAAGCGTGGGAAGGCGAATCGCTGGCGCGTCATGCACGCCGGCTCGTAAGCCCGGATACCGGCCTGAGCAACGGGATGGGGCGCGGCGGGCGCCTGGCCGGGCCTGATCAGCTTAGCCGGATTTCTGCTCCCCCTTGATAAGACAACAGAGCCACGCGGGGATGCGTGGCTGGGGGGGACAATGGCAATTCTTCGCTTCGCGCCGGCCATTGCGCTGGCTGCGCTGTTTGCGGCGCCCGCCTCAGGCGAACAGACGCAGGACAATCTCGACGATCTCGTGGTGAAAGCCAGTCGTACGCCGCTGGCACGGACGCGCGTTGGCAGCGCGGTGAGCCTCGTCGATCGAGACCTGATCGAGCAGCGCCAGAGTCTGCTGGTGACCGACATTCTTCAGGACCTGCCGTCAATCAACGTGAGCAGGGCCGGTGGCCCGGGGCAGCAGGCCCAGCTGCGCGTTCGCGGCGCTGAGGCCAATCACCTGCTTGTCGTGATCGACGGCGTCGAAGCCAACGACCCCTCGGTCGGCGATGAGTTCAGCTTCGAACAGCTCACCGCCTGGGATATCCAGAGCATAGAAGTCGTGCGCGGGCCGCAGAGTGCGCTGTGGGGCGGCGATGCGGTCGCCGGCATCATCAACGTGACCACGCGGCGCGGCGATGCCCCTCTGCGGGGCAGTATCCGGGCCGAGGGCGGCAGCTTCGCGACCAGCAATATTGCCGGCCAGTTCGGTACCAGCAGCGAGGCCATGTCGTTGGATGTCAGCGCCTCGCGTTTCGCAACGGACGGTATCAACGTATCCGCGATCGTCGACGAAAACGACGGCTTTACCGGCAGCCGCGACGACGGCTTCGAGAACAGCGCGGTCAGCGCAAACTGGGCGCTGCGCGCCAGCGATAAGCTGAGCTTCAGCCTGTTCGGTCGCTACGTGGACTCGTCGAGCGATTTCGACGCCATCGGTGCAGACGGCTTCCCGGTTGACGCCGATCGCCGCTCCGACGTGCAGCTGGGCCTGTTGCGCGGGCAGATGAACTTCGATGCATTCGACAGCCGCTGGCAGCATCAGCTGCTGGCCACGCTGTCGGATTCCAGGCGGGAGAATCTCGCCGACGGTGAACTGTCGGACGCGAGTACGGGACGCAAAACAATCCTCGCTTACCAGACCAGCTACGATTTCCTGGCCGCTGCCGGCGCACTGCGGGGCGTGCTGGCGGTCGACCACGAGCACGAGGAATACTCACAGCGCTTCGTCAGCTTCACTGGCGCCGACCAGGGACAATCGCGCAACACCACCGGCTATGTAGCCGAGCTGCTGGCCCGCCCGACCGCGGCGACCGACCTGTCACTGAGCCTGCGCTACGATGACCACAGCAACATCCGCAACAAGACCACCTATCGCATCGCCGCCAGCCATCGGCTGGGCGGTTCCAGCCGGCTGCATGCCAGCCTCGGCACCGGGCTCAAGCAACCGACTTTCACCGAACTGTTCGGCTTTTTTCCCGATTCCTTCGTCGGTAACCCCGACCTGAAACCGGAAGAATCTCTGGGCTGGGACGTCGGCATCGAACAGAGTTTGTTCGACGAACGACTGGTTGCCGATCTGACAGTCTTTTCGATGACGCTGGAAGACGAAATCCAGACGGTATTTCTGCCGAGCTTTCAGTCCAGCGTTGCCAACTCCGACGGCACCAGCCGCCGCCAGGGTGTCGAACTGGACCTGCGCGCGCGGCTGAGCGATGCACTGACGGCGCGGGCCAGCTATACCTTTACCGATGCCCGCGAAGCCCGGCCCGCGGGCGAAGCGAAACGGCGCGAGATTCGTCGGCCGCGGCACATGGCTGCACTGAATCTCAACTATCGTTTCCTCAATCAGCGCGCCAATCTGAACCTGAACCTGTCGTACACCGGCGAACAGAACGACGATATTTTTCCACCGCCCTTTTTCAGCCGTGAGGCCGTGCCGCTCGACGCCTACACGCTGGTGAACCTGTCCGGCAGTTTCGACCTGCTGCCCGGCCTGCGCCTGTTCGCCAGGGCCGAAAACCTGTTCGACGAGGAATACCAGAACGTGGTCGGGTATCGCACACCCGGCACGGCGGTCTATGCGGGCGTACAGCTGGACCTGGCACGACGCTAGGCCCGGCGCATGGCGCCGTCGTGCCCGCGGCAGTATTCTGTGCATCGTAAGTGGCCAGCGTTGCCCGGACTGGCCGGGGAATCTGCGTGGCGGGGCATTTCGAACTTGCTACCAGCCTGCACAGGAACAGACCCGTGAGCGAGCAGACGGGTACCACCGGAAGCACCCATGGGTAATCGACTGACAAAAATCTACACGCGCACCGGCGACGAGGGCACGACCGGCCTCGGTGACGGACAGCGCATACGCAAGGAAGCGACCCGCGTCGAAGCCTACGGCACGGTGGACGAGCTGAATTCGGCCATCGGAGTGCTGGTCGCAGGCCATGGCCTGCCCACCGGAGTAGCCGACGCGCTGACCGGCATTCAGCACCGACTGTTCGACCTTGGCGGCGAACTCTGCATGCCCGGCCACGAGTTCATTGATGCAGCTGCGGTAGCCGATCTCGAAACGCTGCTGGACGAGCTGAACGAGGCACTGCCGCCTCTGAAAGATTTCGTACTGCCCGGCGGGACGTCCGCCGCAGCGGCCTGTCACCTCGCCCGGGCGATCTGTCGGCGCGCTGAGCGTCGCTGCTGGAGCCTGGCCGCTGAAGAAGACGTCAACGAGCAGCTGCTGAAGTACCTGAACCGGCTCTCCGACCTGCTGTTCGTGATCGCCCGTGTGCTCAATCGCGAACAGGGCGCGGACGAGACCATCTGGCAGAAGAACGTCTCGGACTAACCGCGTCGCGCTTCTGCAAGGTACTCGCATACCTGCAGCACGCCATCCAGCAAGCGCGGCCCCGGCCGACTCAACAGGTCTGCATCGACGACGTATATCCGGTCGTCGCGCACCGCAGGTACGGTTTCCCAGTCCTGCCAGAATTCCAGTTCCGGCCGGCGCCCGGGCAGCGGCGCGCTCGCCATGATCACCGGCGGCCGGGCCTCGACCACCGCCTCCAGCGCAACCGCCGGTACCGCTTCATCGAGACCGGCGAACAGGCTCACCCCGCCGCAGACTTCGAGCACCTGGCCAATCACGTGCCGACGGCTGACTGTCAGCAGCGGCCGCACGGAGAGTTGATAGAAAACCGCTAAGGCCGGCTCGCCGCCATAGTCTGCCGCGAGCGACGCCAGGCGATCCCGGTAGGCAGTCGCCGCGGCCCGGGCAGCATCCGCGGTCCCGGCAAGTTCACCGATCAACTCGATCTGGTCCGCAACCTGTGCCAGACGCTCGGCTTCCAGTGACACGACCCGGTAGCCGAGGTTGCGCAGTCGCTCGACCAGTGGCGCGGGATTGCCGGATCCCCAGCTCAGCACCAGGTCCGGGGCGAGCGCCGCAATCGCCTCGTAGTCGACGCGGAAAGCGTCGCCAATGACCGGCAATTCGGCCGCCGCCGGAGGATAGTCGCTGTAGGAGGAAACGCCGACGAGCCGGTCACCGGCGCCGGCGGCATAAACGAGTTCCGCCAGGTGCGGCGCGAGCGTGACGATGCGCATGGCCGGCCGCGCCGGGGTCGCCGGTTCCGGCGTAGAGCGCGGGGAACAGGCCGATCCGCACATTAGCGCGAGCAGACACAGGCCCGCGCGCAGTTTCAACTGCCTCACACGACCAGGTCGTACAGCGTAAGGACCGCGATTACCGGGCACCAGATCAGCCACAAGGTGCGAATGACCAGGTCCATCGCCGCACGAACGCGTGCAGCCGACTCTACCTCACCGCTTTCGGTAGCGCGGCCGGCTGCGCCGACGCCCGCGCAGGCAACGACGTCGTCGTTGACGTCGAAAAACCGCGGGGCGCAATTGTCGTAGTAGCGCCGCCAGTCGGCAATTGCCTCCTCGAAACTCCCGGCCAGCGCGTAGCCGATCGCGAGCAGGCGGGCCGGTATCCAGGCCAGCAGCCCGTGCAGGTTGCGCACCGCAGCGTTCAGCGCAGCCCACTGTTGATCTTCATCGCTGTAGCGAAACGCTACCCGCCGACGCATCAAATCGAGCACGCGATACAGCCAGGCGCCGGCCGGCCCGAGCAGGATGAACCAGAAGACCACGCCGAACACGCGATTGTTGGCCTGCACATAGATCGCGCGCTCCACCTCGCGCTGCTGCTCCATCGGATCCTCGGGCGGATCATGTTCGATGAGTTCCTTGGCCAGGCGCCGCATCTCTTCGGGCTGCCCGGCATCGACCGCGGCCGCGTACTCGTCTACCTCTTCCTTCAGATCCCGCGGTCCGAGTGAGAACAGCAGTACTATGATGGCAAAAACGAAGTACGGAACCTGCAGCAGCGCGTCGTCCAGCAGCCAGGCAGCGGCGGCGACCGGCAGGCTGAGGGCCAGCGCCAGCGACAGTACGGCAATGAGCACCAGCCATTTCCCACCGCGCGACAGCGGCGCGAAAACCGTATCGAACAGTGGATCGAGCCAGCGGAACTCACGCAGGTGAAACAGGTGAGTCAACAGGCGCTCGATCGCCAGGCCGAGCAACAGCGCAAACAGGTTCATGCGAACTCCGAGCCCTTGAGCAGGCGGGCCAGCAATTGCCAGTCGAAGGCGCGGCCCGGATCTGTCTTTCTTCCGGGTGCGATGTCACTGTGGCCTACCACCGGCGCCCGCCGCAGGCTGGGTACGGTGCCGCGCAGCATGGCGATCAGTGCCGCCAACTGCTCGTATTGCCGCGCGTCGTAAGGCGCATCGTCAAGGCCTTCCAGCTCGATACCGATTGAGAAATCATTGCAGCAGTCGCGTCCGGCGAAGCGAGATTCCCCTGCATGCCATGCTCGCTGGTCCAGCGGTACATATTGCACCAGTTCGCCGTCACGGCGAATCAGAAAATGACTGGATACGCGCAGTTCGCAGATTTCAGCGAAATAAGGGTGCGCATCCGGGTCCAGGCAATTGGTGAACAGCCGGTCGATCCACGGCCCGCCAAAATCGCCGGGCGGCAACGAGATACCGTGTACCACGATGAGCTCCGGCTGCATGCCGTCAGGCCGCGCATCGCAGTTCGGCGAAGGTTGCTGGCGTGCTGCCTGGAGCAGGCCCGATGAGAGTTTCATGGCGGCCATCAGTCGGGTTCCGTCTGTTTCCCGCGTCGTTCAGCCTAGCACTGCGGGACCCGGGTCGTGAAACATGGGCAGTAAAGCAAGGCGCTGCCCCGATCCGGCTGGGTGATAATCCTACGCATGCGCATTCCTCGCCTCTATCATCCCGGGCCCTTGCAAGACGGCGCTGAAATCCGGCTGCACCGGGACCAGGCCACGCACGTACAACGGGTTTTGCGCCTGGCGTCGGGCGATGCGGTAAATCTGTTCGATGGCGACGGCAACGAAAGCCGCGGCCGGCTCGTCTCCCTCGCGCGCAACGGGGTGGTGGTGGCCGTCGGCGAAGCGGTCAGCGCCCGGCCGGAATCGGGCCTGCGTGCCTGCCTGCTGCAGGGTATCTGCCGCGGACCGCGGATGGACCTGGTGATCCAGAAAGCGACGGAACTCGGGGTCGCGAGAATCGCACCGGTCAGCTGCGAACGCAGCGTGGTCCGGCTGGATGCGCAGCGGGGTGAGCGACGCCTGGCACACTGGCGCGGCGTTGCCGTGGCTGCAGCCGAACAATGCGGGCGCGCCCGCCTGCCGAGAATCGATCCGCCGGCGACGCTGGACGATGTCATGGCCAGCCTGACCGCCGATGGCATACGGATCCTGCTGTGCCCTACAGCCGACCGCGGTCTCGGCTCACTGCCGGTCGCTGCGGATGACATCAGCCTGCTGATCGGGCCTGAAGGCGGCCTGACCGACGCCGAACGGGCTGCCGCCAGGGAACAGGGATTCGAGGAATACGCGCTGGGACCGCGTATCCTGCGCACCGAAACCGCAGCACTCACAGCCCTGGCATTGCTGCAGTTTCTGCGCGGTGACCTCGACGGTAGCTGACGCTCAGGCCGGCACGTCGCCGGCGGCCAGTTCGGCGGCAATTATCGATTCGATCCGCTCCAGGTCCGGTATCAGCGGGTATTCGTTGATCATGCGAATCTGGCAGATGACCGGTCCCTCCTCGGGCCAGGCATGTCGGGTATCGGGTTCCATCACGTCCCGGTTTACCCGGACCAGCTGCGGGAAGCCCTCGGTCAGCAGTGCGAAAGCCTGTTCGGGCAGCTGGCCGGTCAGCGAGTTGAATATGGCCACACGCGTGCGGCCGCCGATGTCGGCCACCGGCAATCCCGCCAGCTCCTCGAAACTGATCAGCGGAATGCGCCGATCGTTCCACTTCAGGCTGCCGCGCAGCCAGCCGGAGCCGGCCGCGCCGACTTCACCCGGCGAGTAGCGAACGACTTCGGCAACACAGACTCGCGGCACGATCAGCCGTTGCTCATGCAGCGGCACCAGCAGGCTGTACAACTCTTCGGTGGCGGCGGATGGTTGCTGCATCACTCGACGGTGACCTTCAACAGATGATTCACCGCATCCATGAGTTCCTGTTCCTGGTACGGCTTGCCGAGATAGTCGTTGACGCCGAGCTCGATGGCGCGCGCGCGATGCTTGTCGCTGACTCTCGAGGTGATCATGATAATTGGCACGCCCTCGGAGTCCGGGTTGTTACGTACGTGCGCGGCAAACTCGTAGCCGTCCATGCGCGGCATTTCGACATCCAGCAGAATAATGTCGGGAATGTGTTCCTGCAGCACGCCAACCGCTTCGACGCCGTCTTTGGCAGTGAAGACCCGGAAGTCATTGCGATCCAGCAAGCGCTGCGTCACCCGCCGCATGGTGATGGAATCGTCGACCACCAGTGCGGTCGGCCGGTCTGGCGCCGGTTCGACCGCCGGCACGACCGGCTCGTCGACCGGCTTGTGACTGCGCACCAACGCGCCGGCATCGAGAATCACGACCACGCGACCGTCGCCGAGGATAGTCGCGCCGGAAATACCACGGATGCTGGCCAGCTGGTCACCGACCGGTTTGACTACGATTTCGCGACTGTCAAGCATCTCGTCGGTGACCAGGGCGGTCGAACTCTCACCCGCGCGCACCAGGATGATGGAGATGCGCTCCTCGTCCTCGTCGATGCGCGACGGGCCGGTACCCAGATACTGGCCCAGGTGGCGAAATGCGTAGCGCTGGCCGCCATACTCGATCGACGCGTCTTCCCTGGCCATGTAACTGGCAAAGTCTTCGCGACTGATGCGGATGATGCCTTCCACCGTTGGCAGCGGCAGCGCATAGATCTCGGTCCCGGTCCGCACGATCAGGGCCTGTGTGACTGCCAGCGTAAACGGCAGGCGCACGGTAAAGCGGGTGCCCTCGCCCGCCGTCGATTCGATACGCAGCGTGCCGCCCAGTTTGGAGATTTCACTGGCGACCACGTCCATGCCGATACCGCGCCCGGCCGACTGGGTGAGGCGCTCTGCGGTAGAGAAGCCCGGCCGGAGGATGAACTGCATGACTTCCTCGTCGGTCAGTTCACTGTCGGTATCGAGCAGGTCTTTCTCGATCGCCTTCTGGCGAATCTGACCGATGTTCAGGCCGCTGCCGTCATCCTCGACGACGATCAAAACTTCGGCGCCCTCGCGGCGCAGGCTGATCGAGACCGTACCGGTCGGCGATTTGCCGGCTGCCTCACGCTCCGCCGGCAGCTCGATGCCGTGAATGACCGCATTGCGCAGCATGTGCTCGAACGGAGGCAGCATCTTCTCGAGGACCTGCCGATCGAGTTCGCCTCCGCCGCGCAGAGTCAGCTCGGCCTGCTTGTCGTGTTCGGCCGCAGCCTGGCGTACCAGCCGGGCCAGCCGCGTCGCATGGCCCTGGAATGGCACCATGCGCGTGCGCATCAGACCGTCCTGCAGTTCCGTCGCGGTGCGCGACTGCTGGACCAGCAGCGCCTCGGTATCGCCGGTCAGCGTCTGCAACAGGTCCTTCAGGCTGTTGACGTCGCTGGCGGTCTCGGCCAGCGCGCGCGACAGCTGCTGGATCTTGGAGTAACGATCCAGTTCCAGCGGGTCGAATTTCTCGTTCTCGGCCATATCGGCCTGATGGCGATACAGAATCTGCGCCTCGGTGGCCAGTTCCAGGCTGCGCAGTTGATCGCGCAGCCGCACCACCGTCTGGCCGAGCTCTTCCAGGTTGAACTGGATCTGGCTCATCTGCTGCGACAGGCGCGAATGGAAGATGCTGATCTCGCCCGCATTGTTCAGCAGCTGTTCGAGCATCTCCGGATCGACGCGGGCGAGCTGTCGCCGCTCGGCCAGCACAGGCTCGCCACCTGCTGCCGGCGCGACGATCTCTGCCGGCGGCTCGGGCTGCGCCGGCGCTTCGAGGTCGCGTGCCAGCTTGCCGATCTGGTCGAGCAGCGGCATCGGCGGCAGGCTCTCTTCAGGCTCCGCTGCGATCGGTTCTACCGCGGGCAACTCGCCTTCGAGTTCTTCGGCCTCGGCTTCCGCCGGAGTTTCTGGCGCGACTTCTGGCGCGACGTCGCCGGCCGGCTCGGCCGTCGGCTCTGCCTCGGCAGGCGTCTCCGACGGCGCCTCCATCGACGGCTCGACCGGCAGCGCTTCCTCACCCGCCAGGGCCGCGGCCAGCTGCTCGAACAAAGCATCCGGGCGCGCGGGCGCCCGCCCGGCAGCAACCTGGTCACGCATGCCGTGCAGACTGTCGACGACTGACTGCAGCAATGCGCCATTGCCGGGCGACAGCGTGAGCCGTTCGCTGTTGACCGCGATCACCAGAGCTTCGAGATCGTGACTCAGGTCGCCCATGGAGGCGAGACCGGCCATCCGGGCGCCGCCCTTGAGCGTATGCAGATGACGCTGCAACTCTTCGAGCAGCGGCGCTTCAGCTGCGCCGGCGCTCAGCTGGGCCAGTGCAGCGTCACAGGATTCGAGGATCTCCGCGGCCTCTTCGGCGAATATCCCGGCAATCTCCGGATCGAAATCGGGCAGCGACTCCCCGGCAGCCGCGGTCGGCGACTCGATCTCCGGGATCGGCTCGGCTTCGATTTCAGGCTCAGCCTGCGTTTCGAGTTCGCTTTCTGCCTCAAACTCGGTATCGGCTTCCGCCTCGACCTCGGCACGCGCAGCGGCCTGTGCTTCGATCGCTTCGTCGAGTGCCGACAGGCGCGCAACCAGCTCGGCGGAATCGGGAGCCTCCGCGCCGGGCGATGGATAAGCGTCTACCAGTTCACGCAGTGCGCGAACCGTATCATCGACCGTCGACAGCACCTTCTCGTCGACCGGCACGTCGTGATCGTAGGCGTGACGCACCAGGCGGTTCAGCGGTGCGGTCAGCTCGGCGGCGACCTCGGCCTTGGCCATGGTCACACTGCCGTGCAGGGTATGACAGGCGCGATATAGCTCTTCGGGCACCGCGAACGGTGGCGTGCCTTCGGAAGATTCGGCGAGGAATGCATCGATCGTGTCCAGATGGCCGCCGACCTCTTTGGACAGGATTTCCAGCAACACCGGATCTATAGCCGGCTCCGCCTCAGCCGCTGCACCGTCGTCGGGCAGCATCAGGTCGATACCTTCGGCTTCCATATCGACCGTTTCGAGCTGCATCGTGCCGGTGCCGGGCTCGGGTGCTGGCTCGGACGTCTCGGCGGTCGGTACCGCCTCGCGGCCTTCGGCCATGGCGCTGGCACGTGCAATCAGGCTGGCCACATCAGTGGGAGGTGGCGTGCCAACCTCGAGTTGTTCCAGCAACTCCGGCAGAGCATCAACCGCCTCGGCTACCAGGCCGACCAGCGCGGCGTCTGCATCCAGCGTCTTGTTGATGACCCGGTTGAGCAGGTTCTCGAAGCTCCAGGCGAAATCGCCGATCAACATCGCACCCACCATGCGACCACTGCCCTTGAGCGTATGGAACGAGCGTCGCAGCGACGTCAGCTCATCCTCACGCCCGGGATCATCTCGCCAGATCGGGAACATCGCCTGGATCGACTCGATTTCCTCGCCGGCTTCCTCGATGAACAGTTCGATGATTTCGGGATCGGCGCGCTCGGCGTGGTCGCCTCCGCCGGCACCAGGCACCAGTGCCAGCGCCCGCGAATCCAGGGCCTCGACCGTGGCCGACGACTCCTCCAGCGCCATCGTCGTGGCCATGCCGCTCTGCGCGGTTTCGCGGACCGCCGGCATCGCGGCCGCCTCGCGCAGCGCAGCCAGGCAGCGCTCGGCATTCTCCAGCATGTAAACCGGTTCGCGCCGACCAGCTTCCAGCGTCTCCAGGTAGTAGTCGAGACTGACCATAGCATCGGCCAGCAGGTCCAGCCGATGGCTATCTTCCGCTGCGTAACCCTGCTGAACAATCTCGCCGATTGCCGATCCGATACCCTCGACCACGGCGACGGCCTCGGTCTTGTTGAGGATAAGCAGGCCGGCAGTAATGCCACGCAGCTGCGCCGGGACCGAATCCAGCATGCCGGAATCACCCGGGCGCTCCACGACCTGGCTTACGGCATCCTTGATCCGTGCCAGGTTGACCACGCACTCGCGCATGACAGCGCGTGATACCTCTACATAGTCGACGTCCTCGTCGTCACCGGACTCCGCTTCCGGTTTCATTTCATCCGGGGCGATCAGGCCGAACAATCGTTCGCCAAGACTGCGCTCGACTTCGAGCAGGGACGCAGCCATCTCTACCAGCGAGGTTTCCTGCCCCTCGGCAGCACCGCCGGTAATGCGCTCGAGTTCATCCCGGCGCTGCTGCACGATTTCCCTTAGCTCTCCAAGACCCAGAACCCCGAGGGTGTCGCCGATCTTCTTCAGCAGTTCGACCTGCGGCAGCAACTCCTCGACGTGTTCCATGCCGGTACGGACATAGATGTCGAGGACGTCTTTCACGCGGCCCAGGTCTTCGCGGATCGCCTCGGCGACCGTTTCCATCAGTCGCGCACTCGGTGCGGACAGGCTCTCGCGCACCGCCTCGACCTGAGAGTCGGCCGGCACCAGATCGGACAGCTGGAAGGCTTCACGAATCGCCATGACCCGGGGGCCGGGGTCACTGACCCGGGCAATGTAATAGAGCAGGTTGTTGACCAGTTCCCGGGGCGGCTGCGCCGCGCAGCGCTCTTCGCCCACGCTGATCAGGCGCTTCATTTCCCGGTCCACCTGTCCCATCAGGCGCTTGAGCGATACGCTGCTCTCCAGCACACGGTCGGCCAGCGATTCGGTAATCGCGGTGACCACCCACCAGAGTCGATGCACCTCGGTCTCGGTAGCCGCAGACTCCAGGCGCCCGGCGATGTCACCGAGCGTGGCGAGATGGCGTTCGACTTCGGAGCCACGAATCCAGCCAAGCAGGGCGAGCTGGAAACGCGGCCGCAGCTTGCCGGACAGTGCCTGGATATCCTCGCCGCTGGGCTGCAATTCCGGGACGCGCTTGTCGTCGTCCTTGCCCGGCGTGAATACGTTCAGCAGCAGCAGCGTGCTCTCCGACAGGAGCGGCTTGGCGCGCGCGGCGCGCAGGTCGTTGAGCAGGGGCAGCAGGACCAGCGGGATGTCGCGACCGCCATTGAGAATGCGCTCGACGTAGGCCGGCAGCTGAACGGCCGCACGGCTCAGCGCATCAATCGCTTCTTCGCTGCCGTCCTTGCCACGCAGACTGCCGAGATGACGGCAGGTCTGCTCCATTTCCTCGGCCAGAAGACTGGCACCGTAGGTCTCGGTCATGCGCAGCACGCCGCCTGCGGTATGCAGCAGCCGCACGCAGCGGTCGAGGATGTTCGGCCCGCCCTCGCCCTCGGCGAATTGCTCGAGCGCCATCCGCGCGTCCCGCAGCGTTACCGCCAGCTCGTCGCCGACGATCAGCAGCGACTCCGGGATGACTCGGTTCAATTCGACCACTGCCTGGCTCTGCGCAGACAACTCAGGCAGTACGCTGATCGACGTAAGCTATGTCGCCGTCGTCCGGTGCTGCGTCGTCTGACCCGACGCCGGACTCCGACGCCGTCTCGAATTCTTCTGCCCTAGCCTCGTCGTCGGGCAACTGCTCGGCGGCCTCCGGCAGGCGGAAGCCCGCAACCGACTCGCGCAGCTGTGCGGCCAGAGCCGCCAGCTTGCTGATCGAGTCTGTCGTTTCGCTGGTGCTCGCAGCGGTCTGCGTGTTGATCTTCTGCAGCGCTCCCATGTTCTTGGTCACGCCTTCAGCCGCTCCGGCCTGGTCGCGAGCCGAGTCGGAAATGT
>CBFCXA010000003.1:0-30445 GCA_965601985.1 uncultured Chromatiales bacterium
CTGCCGGCGCGGAATCGTTTCGACGCCGGCGTCAGCGAGGTCACCAACAGCTGCGCGCCGTCGGCCGACCAGGCCAGGCGTTCGGGCCAGAGTCCCGGCACCGAGCGCAGGCGCCGTGTTTCGCCGCTGTCGAGATCCAGTACGCGCAGGGTGAAGTCCTGGGTGCCGCGCGGGCCGACCTGCAGCCAGGCGAGCTTCGAGCCGTCCGGCGACGGCGTCGGGAAGCGCGGCCCGCGCGCGTCGCCGACCGGTATTGCCCGGCCGCTCTCCGGTTCGAGACGCCAGATGCGCATCGGGCCGTCCCGGTCGGACACGAACCACAGCTGCTTATCGTCGGCAGACAGCGCCAGATCCCGCTCGACGGCGGCATCATCGGTCAGTTGCCGGAGCCTGCCATCGGCCGCGCGTTGCCAGATATCGCCCAGCGCCGTGAAAAAGATGCGGCCATCGGCCGCAGCCTGTGGATGCTGCAGGCCAAGCGCGGCTTGCAGTCCGTCACGCCCGCTGAGCGCTGGTCGCGCTTGGCCTGGACGTTCCGCCATGCGTAGGCGCACGCGCATCGGCAATTCGGCCGCGCGGCTGCCTACAGCAACCGACTGCCGCTGAATACGACCGTCGGCGGTGTAGAGCAATGTGCCGTCGTCCAGCCACTGCGGCGCGAACGGGAACACGTCCGCGTCCTCGTCACTGATCAGCCGAAGCTCGCGGCTAGCCAGTTCCAGTACCGCGACCGCATGCCGCGCGGCCGAGGGAAAACCGATGCGTGCGACCTCGCCGACCCAGGCAATGCGCAGTCCGTCCGGGCTCGGGCTGATTGCGGATACAGGACGTGGCCCGTCGACCTCAAGCGGCACGATTTCGCCGTTCGCCGAACGTCGCCAGATTGCCGGTCGCCCGCTGCGGGTCGAAACAAACCACCAGCCGCCTGCGCCGTCACCCGACGGCAGGTAGTCGGTCGCCGGGTCGCGCGTCAGCGATCGCAGCTCACCCTTGCCGAGCTGCAATTCCCAGAGATCGAAATTACCCGCGCGGTCGCTGGCGAAAACCAGGCGCTGGCCGTCGGCCGAGTAAACCGGTTCGCGCGCGTGCGCCGCACCGTCGGTGAGTTGCCGCAGGTCGCGACCATCCTTCCGCGCGCTGTAGACCTGCCAGCTGCCGTCGCGAAACGACTGAAACGCGATGCGCTGCCCGTCCGGTCGCCATGTTGGCAGTCGATCGTCGCCCAGACCGTCGGTGACTGCCTGCGCCGCGCCGCCGCTTGCGGGCAGCATCGACAGGGCGCCCTGCAGGTCGAGCAGCAACTGGCCGCCGTCGGGCGATAGCCTGGCCGCAAAGTTGGAGCCTTCCTCGACCAGCAGTTCTGCCGGCGTCGCGGCTGAAACCCGCAAGGCAAAAAGTAAAGATATGAACCAGAGCGCGCTGGCTCTCTGATCCGGGCGGCCGGAACGATAGCTGCAATGCACTGGCGAGCGTTGACGGCGGCGTTCCGCGGCGCTGCTCGGATTCGAACTCAGTAGATCTGCACCGTGTCGGCATCCATGGCGTAGGTCACTTCTATATTCGAGCTGCCGTCTAGGAAACGCACGGTTTCTTTCCGCTCGTCTTGTCGCAGTTCGCCGCTGATCCACACCGGTGTGTACAGCGACGCGTTGGCGAACCCCTGTTCGTAGCGCACATAGACCATCTGGTTGGGCGGCGGCGGCGGCGTGTGGATGCAGGCGCCGATGGTCGGTACCAGCAGGAACTCCGTGATTGCGCCATCTTCAACGTCGAGCGGCAGCAGATAGCCCGGCAACCTGACTTTTTTGCCCAGTATTTCGGGGCGGGTCGCGGTTGCCGCGACGCGGTACTTCTCCATGATGATGTCGCGCTGCTCGAGCATGTAGTCTGCGTCCACGCCTTCGTCGGCCAACTCTTTCGCCAGTTCCTGCTCGCGTTTGCGATCATCGTCGGTGACTTCTTCGGGCGCGGTCTGACGAATCCACAACAGGTCGCGCAGCTTGTCGATCTGCGCCTGGTCCATGTCTTCAAACGGGTTGTCGACCGGCTCCATCTCCGGCGCGAGTTCATCCCAGTTGAGTTCGGGTAGCTCCTCGGCGAGTGACGCCAGGCCGGGCGCGCCGACCAGCATCAGGGCGAGCAGCATGCGGGCGATGGTCATGATTCGGGCGGGGTCCTTCGGTCAGAGTTCAACTACTCGACGATAGTCCATCGGCGAGAGTAATTCGATAGACGCGGATCGCCGGCACCAGGCTGGCGAGAAGCCCGGCGGTCAGGATCGCCGCCATCAGCGCCCACTCCCGCGCAGACGGCAGCCACCCGGACAGGCGCAGGCCGAATTCCTGCGCGAGCTGCGCATCGGCCAGCGCGATGACCATCATCAGCGCCAGGTAACCGATCGCCAGGCCGGCCAGCGTGAGCACGGCGGCCTCGAGCACCACCAGCGAGAAGATGCGCCCGGGAGCGGCGCCGACAGAGCGCAGGACCGCGAATTCGCGGCGCCGTGATTCCAGCGCGGCCGACAGCATGACCAGCAGGCCGAGCATGCCGGCGAGCGCGACGGCCAGCGCCATCAGGCTGAGCGCGGACTCGGCGGTGCCGGTAATCGACCAGAGCTCCAGCAGCGCGACGTTCGGCATCACCGCGGTCAATGGCTCGCCGGCGTACTCGCTCAGCGAGCGCTGCAGTCCGAGTACCGCGGTTCGGTCGGTAAGGCCTACGTAAACCGCGTTGATCTGTTCGGCTTCGTGTTCGTGCGCTTCGGCGTCATGGTCCGCGTCGTGATCGTCACCGTGGTCTTCATGACTACTCTGGTCGTCGACCTGCTGCGTTTGCGCCGGCATGGCCGCGAACGGGTCGGCCGCGGACTCCGCGTCGGCTTCCTCGTGTATCGCGTCGAAGCCTTCCAGGGAAACCAGAACCAGCCGATCGACCGCAGTGCCGGTTGCTTTAAGAACGCCCGAGACCGTGAAAGGCGCGTCGTCGTGCAGGTCGAAAGACACGTCGCCGGCGCCGTGGGCCAGCACGATGCTGTCGCCGATCGAATAAGCCAGCCGGCGCGCGACTTCTGCGCCGACGACCGTCTGCGCTACCCCGTCGAACACCTGCCCGCGCGCCAGCTCCAGCGCTTTTCCGCCACTGTGTCGAAAGCGCTCGAAATAGGCGCCTGTGGTACCGATGACCGGGTAGCCGCGGTGGTTGTCGCCCATCGCAACCGGCACGGTCCAGTCGACGCCGGGCAGCGCTTCGACCATCTCATAGCTTTCCCAGTCGATACCGTTACCGGTCGCGCCGACGCCGAACACCGTAGCCAGCAGGATCTGCACCGGATTGCCCCGCGCGGCTACGATCAGGTCGATGCCCGACGCAGAGTTGGCGAATCCGGAGCGCGCTTCGGTGCGCAGGCGTTCGACGCCGAGTATCAGCGTGACGCTCAGCGCGATCGCCGCCACGGTCAGTGCCGAGACGAATCGCCGGTTCCACAGGCTCCTGATGCCCAGCGTCAGCAAGGCGCGGACTCCTGGTGCAGGTCACCGAGTTCGAGCACGCGGTCGAAGTGCCGCTCCAGGTCGCGGTCGTGACTGACGAACAGCAGAGCGGCGCCGACCGTCTCGCATTCGGTCATCAGCAGCCGGATGAAGTCGTCCCGGGCGGCATCGTCCAGAGCCGACGTGGGTTCGTCGGCCAGCACCAGCGCCGGTGCGCCGATCAGTGCGCGGGCCGCGGCCACGCGCTGCTGCTGCCCGACGCTGAGCCGACCGGCCTGGGCGTCCAACAGGCTTGCGTCTGTCAGTCCCAGTTCCGCCAGCAGGCGGCGGGCGGAGGCCTCCGGATCAGGGCCCGCGCGCTCGCGGCGCGACGCGGAGAAGCGGCAGGGCAGCAGAACGTTGTCGATCGCGCTCAGCCAGGTCAGCAGGTTAAATTGCTGAAAGATGATGCCGAGGTGATCCACGCGAAAGCGGTCGCGCGCTGCGCCGCTGAGTTTGCCCACGTCGATACCGGCGACGGTTACGGTGCCCGGTGCCACGTCGACCGCGCCGGCAATGGCCGCCAGCAGCGTGGACTTGCCGCTGCCGCTCGGACCGCGCAGGAACAGACGCTGCCCGGCGCCCAGTGACATCGAATCGATATCGAGGGTCAGCGCGTCCGCGCCCGGCCAGCGGTAGCGCAGCGCGTCGATGCGCAGGATGTCTGTTCCGGCGTCCACGGATTCCGTCCTCGGAGGCGCTCCAGGGGGCTGGCCGGCGGAATATATCAGCAGCCGGTCCGATCGTGTTTCGCCGGCGAGTTACCTGGCGCATGGTCGTCCATACCCGCTACCATGCTGGTGCGCGGGGACCATCGCCTACAATACCGGCCGGTACTCGCACTCTCTAATGTCTTCATGAACCAGATTGGTAACAGCGCTAAACATCTGCGCAGACGCTTGCGACACAAAGTCGGCGAGGCGATTGCCGATTACCGCATGATCGAAGCCGGTGACCGGGTCATGGTCTGCCTGTCCGGCGGTAAGGATTCTCACGCAATGCTGGATCTGCTGTTGCAGCTCAAACAGCGCGCGCCGGTGTCCTTCGAGCTGGTTGCGGTCAACATGGACCAGAAGCAGCCCGGATTTCCCGAGCAGGTGTTGCCCGAATACCTAGACGGGCTTGGCATCGAGTACCACGTCGTCGAGAAAGACACCTATTCGATCGTGAAAGAGAAGATCGCGCCGGGTCAGACCACCTGCAGCCTGTGTTCGCGCCTGCGCCGGGGCACCCTGTACGGCTTCGCCGAGCAGATCGGCGCGACGAAGATCGCGCTGGGCCATCACCGCGAGGACCTGGTCGAGACGCTGTTCCTGAACCTGTTCTTCGGCGCGCGGCTGGCTGCGATGCCGCCGAAGCTATTGGCCGACGACCAGCGCAACATCGTGATTCGCCCGCTGGCCTACTGCGCCGAGGCGGACATTGCGGCCTATGCTGAGCAGCGCGGTTTCCCGATCATTCCCTGCAACCTGTGCGGTTCGCAGGAAAACCTGCAGCGCAAGCAGATCAAGCAGATGCTCGCCGAATGGGAAGCGCAGGACCCGGGCCGCTGCGAGCGCATACTGCGCGCGATGACCAACATTTCACCCAGTCAGCTGGCCGATCGCGAACTGTTCGACTTCGCCGCGCTGGCGCTGGATCGCGACGCGACGGCGCCGCTGCGCAGAGTCTCCGGCGAATGAACTGCGCTAGCGACTCGCCGTCTGCGCGTTCGGCTCGCGCATGCCGCGCAGCGCGGTGTTGACCAGGAAACTGTTGTCCCAGGTTACGCGCACCGGCGCCCGCCCGCTCGATGGCCCCATGCGCACGATCACCAGCTCCGCCGACGGCACCACGTAGACCCGCTGCGCGCCGAAGCCGGACGCGTAGTAGGTGTCTTCGGCGTCGAACGGTTCAGTGCGCTGGTAACCGCCTGCCAGCAGTGGCGCGCGCGGATTGAGTTCGCGCGAATAACCGAGCCAGATCTGGTAGCCGTACCAGTCGCTGCCCCGCGATGCGGTAATCATCTGCTCGAAAAAGTCTTCGTCCACGACGCTGCGCCCGTTCAGGCTGCCGCGGCCGAGCAACAGCTGGCCGAAGCGCGCCCAGTCGCGCGCCGTGGCGAGCAGGCAGCAGGATGAATGCGCCTTGCCCCCTTCGCTGTCCAGCCATAGTTCGGCCCGCGCCCCGCCGATCGGCCGCCAGAGCTTCTCGGCGAAGTATTCCGCATAGCGCTTGCCCGTGGCGCGCTCGACGATCAGCCCGAGAAGTTCGCTGTTCACGTTGTTGTATTCGAACAAGCTGCCGGGTGCTTTGGCCGGCGGCGTGCGCAGTTGTACCGGTGCTGAATCGCTCGCGAACAGCCAACCGAACGCGTCGCTGAACGGGTTCAGGCTGAACGGGTACTCGAGAAGGCCGCTGGCCATCTGCATCAATTGTTCCAGCGTGATTTCGCCGCGCGGGTCGTTGCGCCACTCGGCGAGATAGCGGCCGGCCGGGTCGTCGACCGAGTCGATTGCGCCGTCGCGGATTGCCGCGCCGATCAGCAGCGGCAGCACGCTCTTGTGCATCGACTGCGACTGGGTCAGCGAGTCGGCGCTCCAGCCGGGTGCATACCACTCGGTCTGGATGACTCCACGGTGCAGCACGACCAGCGCGAAGGAATCCTGTTCCTCGGCGTAGCGGCGCATGCTGGCCAGTGCGTCTTCGCTGATCGTACGGCTCGCGTCGGTCGCCACGGGCAGCTCGCGCGCAGCCAGTCCGTCGACCACTTCCCGCGGCCTTAGCGTGTCGTAATCGCCGACCTGCGGGTTGAACAGCGTGAAGAAGCGCTGCACGAGTAACGGGTCCCGGACGTAGAGCGCGGTCATCGCCAGGTTGGGCAGCGCGATCAGCGCCAGCAGTACGAGCGGGATCTTCTTCATCGGCTAGTCCGGCGGTGACAGCCTGCGCCGTCCTTCGGCGAGATCGCTGAACAGAATCATCCGTAGCAGTGGATCGGACTTCAGTGCCGCTCCATCGTCAACGTCGAGAAGTGCGTTGATCAGCACCGGCCGGTCCGCTGCTACCGCGCTGTCGAGGGCCGCATCCAGTGTCTCCGGGGAGTCGGCGCGCAGCCCGATGCAGCCGAAGGCCTCGGCGAGTTTCTCGTAGGGCAGTTGACCGAGCCGCGTATTCAATTCCCGGCCGATCGCCTGCCGCTGATCGTGGACCTCGGTGCCCCAGGCGCCGTCGTTGCCGACGATCACGATCAGACGCAGTCCGGCGCTCGCAGCCGCGTGCAGCTCGGCCGGATAGAATCCGAGCGAGCCGTCGCCGGTGATCAGGAACACCGGCGGCGGCCGGTCGCTGTGCCGGTCGCGCAGCGCGGTCGCCGCGCCGATCGCGAGCGGCGTGCCGATACCCATCGCACCCATCGGGTAATGATCCATGAAGCCCGGCGCATGGCGTATCGCGACCGCGCCATACATCCAGCTCTGTATGTCCGCGCCATCGCCGACCAGGATCGCACCCGGCTGAAGGCGCGCGTCGGCCGCCCGGCCGATCTGCAGGGGATGCAACGAGCCTGGCGGGTCTGCCAGTAACGCCGCCACCCGCTGCCGGCGCGGTTCCAGCGCGCGGGCCAGCCACTCGCGCCGCGTAATGTCGATGGCGGTGCTGTCCAGGGCAGCGGTCACCGCGTCCAGGCTTTCGCGTACATCCGCGTGCAGGAATACGTCGATCGGCCGGCTGCGATGCTGCTCGCGCTCGTCGATATCGATCTGTATGAAACGCGCATCGTCTGCGAAACGCGGCGGCAGCCCGAAACCCAGCCGCTGGGTCAGCCGTGCACCGGCGACCAGCACGACGTCGGCATCGCGCGCGGCGATCTGCGCATACGGCCAGCTGAACGAGTGCTGCCAGTCCTCGGGCACGAGTCCGCGGCCGAGGCTGTTCGCTGTGACCGGGATCGAGGCGCGCGCGGCAAACCTTGTCAGTGCATCACCGGCTCGACTCCAGTACGCGCCGCCGCCGGCGATGATCAGCGGTCGCCGGGCGTTCGCGATCAGTTCCGCTGCCTGTGCGATGAGCGCTGGTTCCGGCGGCTTCGTGGCGGTCGCCCCGACAGGCGCCGGTTCGGCCGCGTTGACCGGCTTTGCCAACAGGTCCGATGGAAAGCACAACAACGCCGGGCCCCGCCGTCCGTTAGCCAGCGTTGCGAGTGCGCCGTCCAGTGCCGCCGCCAGTTCGTCCGGCTGTTCGACGAACGCGCAGAATCGGCACCACCGTTCGACTGCGCCGACTCCGGCGTCCGCGAGCTCGCTGCCGGGTTCGACCAGCGACCGCGGCAGGCAGGCGACCAGCGCGATAACCGGCGAGCCCGCGAGGCTGGCGGCGGCCAGCGCGCCGACCGCGTTCGGCAGACCCTGTTCGGCGATGATCAGCGCGACGCCCGGTCCGCGCGTAACCCGTGCATAGCCGTCAGCCGCGCCCACCGCGCCGGATTCATGCCGGCTGGAGACAATGTGCATGCCACGCCGGTCCAGCGCGTCGAGCAGCCTGGCGTGAGAAGCGCCGGCGACCGCAAATACGCTGCCAACGCGCTGCGCAGCCAGCCGGTCGGCGATGTGCTCCGAGATGCTCACGCCGGCACGGACTCGCGAGCCGGCAGTTTCAGGGTCGCCAGAAGCAGCGCGGCGATGATCAGCGCGACCAGGAAACCCCGGAATGCCCAGTCATAATTGCCCATGGTGTCGAACACCCAGCCTGTGACCGGTGGCGCGGCGAAAGTGAACGGCATCATGACCGGGTTGATCAGCCCGAGTGCGCGCCCGTAGTCGGCTGCGCCGAAACCCTGCGCGATCATTGCGCCCCAGATCGGCAACAGCCCGCCGGCGGCCAGGCCCAGCGGCAGGCAGGCGAGCGCGATACCGGGATAGCTGCGTGCGGACAACAAACCGAGGAAGCCGATTGCCATCAGTCCCATGGCGCTCCACAGACCCGCGCGCAGGTCGAGTCGCTCGGCCAGGAACCCGAAGCCCAGCTTGCCGGCGATCGCGAGTATCGCGAGCAGCGATACGAGTAACGCCGCACGCGGCGGCGCGATACCCTGGTCCGTCGCATGCGGTACCAGGTTGCTGAGCATCGCCATATAGACCGCGAGCACGATGCCTATCACGATGCCGATCTGCCAGAACATCGGAGCGCGCAGAATTGCCGCGGTGGTCCAGCGAGACTGCAGGTCGACTTTCTCCGAATCGGACGGCGCCGCGTCGTCACCGTCCGGGTTCAGGCCGACCACGTCCGGCCGGTCGGTTACGAACAGCTGAATCACCGGGATCGCGATTACGGCAATAGCCCCGCCGACGGCGAGGTAGGCATTCCGCCAGCCAAGCTGTTCGATCAGCGCGGCCAGCAGCGGTGGAAACAGGAAACCGCCGATCGAAGTGCCGATCGCAGACAGTCCCAGCGCCCGACCACGCAGGCGTCGGAACCAGCGCGTCATCAGTGCCGACGCGGTTAGCTGACCCAGCAGCAGGTTGGCCGGCGGCAGCAGCAACGCAAAGACCGCGAGCACCTGCCACAGCGCGGTTACGCGCGAAAGCGCAACAAACCCGAGCGCGAGCAGAAATGCGCCGATCGTCATGATTCGCCGGACGTCGCTGCGATCGACCCAGATGCCGGCGAATGGCGAGAGAAGGTTGCTGGCCAGCGACAGCAGTACGGTAGCGAACATCAGCGACTGCCGGCTGGCACCGAACTCCGCCTGGAACGGCAGTATGATCACGCCGAAGGCATAGATCAGCAGGCCTGCCTGCAGGGCCTGGGTGAACACGGTGGCACCGAGTACCTGCCAGCCACGGAAAATCAAGCTTTGTCTGCCCCGTGCAAGAGTGCTCGACCATGGTAAGGGGGGTAAAACTTGACGACAACGCAAAAGCTCAACCGCCGCTGGCTGCTGGCCGCTACCAGTGCGTCGTTCGTACCGGGTGCGGCCGACGCGACAGCAGCGCCAAAGCGCTTCGTGACGCGCGAGATCGAGCCGGGGCGCGGCGGACTGGTATTCCGGAACGCGCGCCCGAACACGGTCGAACTCAATGGCTCGAAGATCACGCGACTCTGGGAAACGCCGGGCGTACCGGTCGAGCTGGGCACGGTACGGGACGCCGGCGCGTCAGCCGGCAATGCCTACCGCGATGGCTTCGCCGGGACCAGCCTGTACGTCGCGGAGATTCCGCCGCGCGGGGCGCCCGGTGCGCGGGTACCCATGCACCGCCAGGACAGCCTCGACTACATCGCCGTGCTCAGTGGTTCGATTCACCTGTTGCTGGACGGCGAAGAAGTCGAACTCGGACCCGGCGATGTTCTGGTGCAGGCCGGCAATACTCACGGCTGGGAGAACCGCAGGGATGAGCCCTGTCGCATGCTGGTCGTTGTGCTGCGGGCCGACCACGCCGCTGAACCTACATCGAGTCCAGCAGGCTCGTGATCTGGTCCTGGTACTTGCCGACCAGCGCGAGGTTGCCCGGCGGCTGCTCCTGCATCTGGCCGAGCACGCCCATCGCGGTGTCCAGCTGCTCGCGCAGCAGGGCCATTTCCTCGTCGGACAGCTGGCCCTCCATCTGCGCGAGTATCTGTTCACGGTTCCGGGTAACGGCTTCGATCTCGCGCTCACGCCCCTGGGCCTGCAGCCCGGCCAGCGCCAGGCCGATGCTGTAAGACACCTGCTGGAACGACTGCGGGGTGAAACCGAAATCGTCGAGGATATCCATGGCCTGCTGGTTGAGGCCCACGATCCCGGCGACGTCATCGGGATTCGCCGTCACCACCTCGTTACCCAGGCCCAGGTCCTTCAGCGCCGGCAGTACGCCGAGGAAGCTCCTGATATCGCTTTCGCTCAGCGAGATCGCGTCCGGCATCTTTACCTGGCCGGTCGGGCGCGTCGTTTCCTCCGCGCGTACCGGTAGCTGGGCGTTGAGTCCCACAAGGGCGAGCACCAGAGTCAGTACTAGTCTCATGTCGAGGTCTGTTCCCGTAGATTGGCGTTGCTCTCAGCTGCCGCTGCGCATTTTTTCGCGCACCAGGTTACCCGCTTCCTCGTAGGTTTCCGGCAGCTTGTCCAGGAACGCATTCGGCTGGAACGCGGGCTGGTAGGCCTGCAGTACCGGCACGATCAGCGCGGCCGGGATTTCGCGAAAGCGGCGCGTCTTGCGGAAGTCGGCGATCGGCACGCGCGCGTAGGCAATGTCTTCGTGCGGGTTCGAGGTCTTGCCCACGGCCATGCCGCGCGGGTCGACGATCACGGTGCCCTCGGTCGCCGCGCCGGCCGCATCGGTGAAGCCGATGTTGTCCGGCGACACCGAGTTGCCTACGCCGACGGTGTAAATGCGATTGGTACGCGCGGTTTCCATCGCGGACTTCGCGTTGGAGCCGCCGGTCACCGTCATTATCAGCATTTCCGCGCCTTTCAGCGCCAGGCACTGGTAAATCATCGGTTCGATACCGACCGCGGTCATCGCGATGTTGCCGATGTCGGTGCGCGCGATCGGCAGCGTGGCGTCCCAGCCGTACATCTCGACGTAGCGGTCGAGCACGTCATACACGGTGGTGCCGATCAGCGCGCCCGCGCCGAACAGCCCGAGGATGTTCCGTGCCTTCCACTGCTTCGACACGATGTTTCCTTCCGGTCCGACGATCACCGACATGTTGATGACGTGATTCGGCCAGTCCGGGTCTTTCGCATAACAGCCAAAGGCGATGTAGCAGCCGAAGTTCTTCGCGCGCTCCGCGATCACGTCGACCTCGGGACCGGGCAGTTCGAACGCGACCTGGCTCAGTTCGCTGCGCGTCCAGGGCTGGAATCCCTGTACCGGGAATTCGTGCATGCAGATCAGGTCTTGCTTAGCGCCCCAGCGGCGCTCGCCGGCCCAGGCTTCGGGCGAACCCTGTGCATAGTTGATCAGCTTGACCACGTGGTCGAGGTTGGCCTGCATGCTGCGCTTGAGGTTCTTGATGTCGACCGCGCGCACCCGCGACTGGATCGCGGCCACGTTGATCGAGTCCTGGCGCAGCGGCACGGTCTCGTATACGCCGGACTGGGCGGCAGAAATACCCTTGTCTTCACTCCGATGCGCGCCCGCCTCCGCATCCTGCGGCCCGGCGCCGATGACGCCTGCCAGCCCGGCAGCGCCCGCGCCAGCGAGCAGTTCTCGACGGCCCAGTTCGAAACCATCCTGGCCTTTTTTCTGTTCATCGGACATCTGCGATCTCCTGCCTCATACCCGCGATCATCATGCCATCGCATCCGGGCAACGCCCAAGCCGTCGCGCTGCCGTTGTTAGAATGCGGGCCCAGTCGAAGCAGCGTGACGCAAATTCCCTTGATCAGATTCGAATCGGTCTCAAAGAGCTACGATGGCGGTGCGAGCTACGCGGTCCGGGACGTTACCCTGCGCGCGCGGCCGCGCACCACGCTGGTGCTGCTGGGTGAGTCCGGCTGCGGCAAGACCACGACGCTGAAGATGATGAACCGGCTGGAAGATCCGAGCAGTGGACGCATCCGGATCGACGGCGAAGACATCATGCGCTTCGATCGAGTGGGCCTGCGTCGCCAGATCGGCTACGTGTTTCAGGGCATCGGGCTGTTTCCTCACCTGACCGTCGCCGAGAACATTGCGACCGTGCCGCAGCTGCTGGGCTGGTCGCGCGCCGACATCGACAAGCGGGTCGACGAACTGCTGGAGCTGGTCGGCCTGCCGGCGTCTCGCTACGCGAAGCGTTATCCGGAAGCCCTGTCGGGCGGTCAGCAGCAGCGCATCGGTGTGGCCCGCGCGCTGGCCGCGCGCCCGCGCATTCTGCTGATGGACGAACCTTTCGGCGCGCTCGATGCACTGACCCGCGTCGAGCTTCAGCAGCAGTTCCTGCTGCTGCGGGAACAGCTCGGCCTCACCGTGGTGCTGGTAACCCACGACGTCAACGAAGCGCTGCTGCTCGGCGACCTGATTGCGGTAATGCGTGACGGCCAGGTGATCGCCAGCGGTACGCCGACGGACATGGTGCGCAATGCGCAGGACGAATTCGTCGCCGAGTTGATGAAGGTGCCGCTGGAGCAGGCGGCTCGCGTCGACCGGCTGGCAGGCCGCGCACCTTGAGCGACGACCTGCAGGCGCAGCTCGCGCTGCTGCCCGAATATCTCGGGCAGCACCTGTTGTTGACCGTGGTTGCACTGCTGCTCGGCGTGGGCCTGAGCCTGCCGCTGGCCGTCCTGCTGACGCGCGTGCGGGCGCTCAAGGGGCCCGTGCTGGGCCTGGCCAGCGTGGTGCAGACGATTCCGGGCCTGGCGCTGCTCGCGCTGATGGTGCCGCTGCTGCGGACCATTGGTTTCGTACCGGCCGCGATCGCGCTGGTGCTCTACAGCATGCTGCCGGTAATCCGCAACACGGTGACCGGCATAGACAAGGTCGACCCGAGCCTGATTGAAGCCGGCCGCGGGCTCGGTATGTCGGACATGCAGTTGCTGATGCGCGTGCAGCTGCCGCTGGCCCTGCCGGTGATCATCGCCGGTATCCGCACCGCGACGGTCTGGGTGGTCGGCATGGCAACCCTGTCCACGCCGGTCGGCGCGACCAGCCTGGGCAACTACATTTTCAGTGGCCTGCAGACGCAGAACTACACGGCGGTGCTGGTTGGCTGCGTGGCCGCGGCCGGCCTGGCGCTGCTGCTGGATGCGCTGATCCGGCTGGTCGAGGCCGGCGTGCGCCGCCGGAGTCGCGCGCTGCTGATGGGAGCAACGACCGCACTCGTGGCTATCTGCCTTGCCGGCCTCGCGCCGTTGCTTGCCGGCAACGAGCGCGCGGAACAGCGGCCGGTCGTGATCGGTGCGAAGACTTTCACCGAGCAGTACATCCTGGCCGAGCTGATCGATTCGCGGCTCGCCGCGGCCGGCTTCGAGACCGATCTGCGCAGCAGCCTGGGCTCGACCATCGCCTTCGATGCGCTGCGCAACGATGAGATCGACATGTACGTCGATTACAGCGGCACTATCTGGGCCAACTACATGCAGCGCGTCGACAACCCCGGGCGGGCCGAGATCCTCACCGGCGTGCGCGACTGGCTCGCCCGTCAGCACGGCATCGTCACGATCGTGCCGCTGGGCTTCGAGAACGCCTATGCGCTGGCGACCACGCGCGAGGCCGCCGAGCGGCTGCGCCTGGAGAACATCGATGACCTGGCGCGGGTCGCCGGCCAGCTGTCGATCGCCGGCGACTACGAGTTTTTCGCCCGACCGGAATGGCAGGCGCTGGAACAGCGCTACGGCCTGGCCTTCGCCGAACAGGTCAGCATGGACTCGACGCTGATGTACCCGGCCATTGCCGCCGGCGAGGTCGACGTGATCAGCGCTTACTCCACCGACGGGCGCATTGCCGCGCAGGATCTCGTGGTTCTTGAAGACCCGCGCGAGGCCCTGCCGCCCTACGATGCAGTACTGATGCTCTCGCCGCGTGCGACGCGTGAACGTCCTGAGCTGGTGCGCCTGGTCGAGCGCTGGGCCAATCGCATCACTGCCGAGGAAATGCGCGCGGCAAACCGGGCTGTGGACCTGGACGGAAGCAGCGTGGGGGACGCCGCGCATCAGCTCGGCGCGGCCCTGACCGTAGACTAGTTGTCCGTGCCGCGCTGGCGCTCGTCTTCCCGACGCCAGCGATCCCAGTCGATGCGGTTCTCCGCCACGTGGAACAGCGCGGCGACCACGCGGCGATCGTAATAGCGGTCCGTCAGCCGCATCAGTTCATCCAATGCATCGGGTACGGTCAGCGCGTCGCGCCAGGCGCGCGGACTGACCAGCGCGACGAACACGTTGGCTACCGCGAGGATCCGGCCCGGCAGAGTCAACTCGTTGGCGTCCAGCCCGCGGGGATAGCCGCTGCCGTCCAGGTGCTCCTGCTTCTGCGCGATGGTGCCCAGCACCGGCCCGTCGAAGTCGAACTTGGTCAGCAGATCGAGGCCCAGCTGAACATGCGATTCCATGTGTGCGCGCTCTTCTTCGTCGAGCGGATCGGTCTTGGTCAGCAGCGCCGGCGGCAGGCGGATTTTCCCGATGTTCGACAGCAGCGCGGCGAATTCCAGCATCTGCCGGTCGGGCTCGGGCAGTTCCAGCTCCCGGGCCAGCGCGTCCGCGACCTCGGCCATGCGCGTCGAGTGAAAAGCCGAGTAGGGGTCGTGCAGGTCGATTAAGTCGACCAGGCTGCCAACCAGGCCGCGCAGCAGTTGTGCATGCCGCGCCTGGGCCTGCTCGAGCTCGGTTACGTCACTGAGGACCAGCAGGGTCGCGCTGTCCATGCCCTGGCCGGGCGGCACCGGGATGAAGCCTGCCTGGAAGGTGTGCAACCGGTCGTCGCCGTTCAGCCGGATCAGTGCGGTGAACGCGTCGTTTTCCGACTGCGCACGGGCGATACCCCGTTGCAGTCGTCGGCCGGTATCCTGGCCGGTGGCGCGCAGCAGCGTGCCGTGCTCTGCGGTGCCCGCGCCGAGATCGAACTGTCGTACGGCCGACTCGTTGGCAAAGCGCAGCTGGCCGTTCGCATCGACCAGCAGGATCAGCGCATCGACGTTCCTGGTGATCAGGTTCAGCAGGTCGGTCTGGTGCGCCAGCTCACGGCGCCGGGCTTCCAGCTCGGTGGCCCGATGGCGCGCGCGTACGCTGCTGCCGTGCCGCCATGCTGCAATCGCCAGCGCGACGACCGCGATCAGCAGCAACAGCAGCGACACGAACAGGAACCGGCGACGCTGGTCCGACTCGCGCAGCGCCTGGCGGGCATCGACCTGCTGGGCCAGCACCCAGGGCTGGCCACGCACCTGTCGGCTGACCTGCAGCACCGGACGGCCCAGGTAGTTGTCCAGCTGTACGAAGCCGCCGGGCTCGCGCACCGCCGCCGCGGCGGCAAGCCGCTCCCGGGACAGCGGCAGCGCGCGGCGCAGCGCCTCGGTGCCGTCGCGGGAAGCTGACAGGTAGACGACCTGGTTCTCGCGCGCCACCAGCAGCAGTGCTTCGCTGTCCTCACGGAAAAACGAATTGCGGGTAAGCGGTGCCAGCAGTCTCTGCGCCGCGTCGCGCACGCCGACCAGCACGCCGATGGGACGCTCGGCCGATTCATCCGCTGTGCCCAGCAGCGCCGGGACCGCGACCGTCTGGACAAACAGCAGACGGTCTTCGCCGTCACGATGGAGCGTGCTGGCCTGCGTCGGTTTCCCCGACAGGGCCGCTGCTGCCGCTGCGAGAATCTCCGGCGTCAGCGCCGGCGCGCCGCTGGTCTGCACCACGGGCGCGAGATCGCGGTCGAGCAACAGCAGTCCGGTGCCGGCCGGCTGTACGAGGTTTGCGGCAAGCCGCGCATCGGCATTGCCTCCGTAGCCGAGTCGTGCGGCCTCGGCCAGCAGCAGGTTGCGCAGGTAACTGCGCTGCGCGCCCGGGCTGTCGCCATTGGCCCGCGCGACACCGAGTCGCGACAGGTACAGCTGCAGCGATGCATTGCCGGCCAGTTCTTCAAGGCCGGCCAGGTCCCGTCTCGTGGTGTCGGCCAGCGTCGTGGCGCGTGAGTCGGCGGCCAGTCCGAGCCGCGATTCCCATTGCTGCAGCTCGCGGTCGCGCTCCCGCTTGACGTACACGCTGATCATCGCGGTGCCGATGCCGATCAAGGAAGCGAGCGTGAGCAGCGCAATTACGATCGAGGTGGTCGTGAGTTCCTGCGGATCGCGGGCCTCGTTCATTGCGGCATGTGCAGCCACCAGCGCTGCTCGTTGATCGAGTACACCGGTGCGTAGTGCACGATGTCGCGGTGACGCACGACCTGGCGGACCTGGTTATCGAGCACCAGGATGTCGTTGCCCGCGGCGACTGCCAGTACCGCGTGCGGCACGCGCAGATTGGTGTCCTGCAGCACCACGATGCGCAGCTCGGCCGGATCGAAGCCCAGCCAGCGCAGCGACAGCAGTTTTGCGATTGCGTAGTCCTCGCAGTCGCCACCGTTGAACAGGAATTCACGCGGAATTGCCCAGTAGTCCTCCAGGCCGTAGTTGTCGAGGTCCAGCACGTAGTGCTGGCGGTTGGCATAGGCGTTGACGGCGTCGATCTGCCTGCGCCGCGGCAGTCCGGACAGTGTTTTGACATAATCGCGCCAGGCATGCAGCTGGCAGCGGTTCAGCCGGTCCGGCTCGCAGTCGCCCTCGGGCAGGCCGCTCAGGAGGTGGCGCTCCAGGGCCGCTACCCACTGCGGAAAGGTATCGATGGCTGCCTGCGGGGTTTCCCGGTAGCCGAACAGGTTATCCGGGAAGGGGTCGGTGGATGCGCAGGAATCAGACGCAGCTAACAGACTGATCAGCAGCCCTGCAACGAAACTGGTGCATCGGAAAAGCACGTTATGTCTGCAGCTGGCGCGCACTGATGGCCCGTTCGCCCTGTTGCACCGCAACTTAATCACCGTATTAAGTAAAAGCAACACGGTGGCAGCCCGCGCTGATCAGGGAGCGTTCCGAACACGTGACCAGGCCCCGAAAATCTCTGCTTCCCCGCATGGCCCTGCTCTGCCTGTGCCTGCTGCCGGCCATGCTGTCGGCGCAGGATGTCCAGCAGCGTTTCGAGGAAGCCATGGCGGCCGTCGAGGATGAGCGGCTGAATACCGCGCGGCGACTGCTGACCGCGTTGCTCACCGACTATCCGACGCTGAGCCGTGCGCGGCTGGAGCTCGCCCGGGCGAATTACCTTGCGCGCGATTTCTCCGGTGCCCGCGCGCAGGCCGAACAGGTACTGGAAGTCGAAGACCTGCCGCCGCAGGTGCGCGCCACGGTGCTCGCCTTCCTCGCGCAGATCGACGCGGACCAGAAGCGGCTGGTCGCGCGCCACCAGTGGCTGCCGTCGCTGTATGCGGGCGGCATGTACGACAGCAATGTGAACTTCGGTGTCGGCCGCGACATCATCCAGATCGGCGGCACGCCATTTCGTGTTGTCGACGAATCGCGGGTGCGCGAGGATTTCGCCGCGGTCGTCGACGCCGGTTTGAACCACACATTCAATCCCAGCGCTACCTTTGAATCCGGCGAAAACACGGGCTTTTTCCTGTGGCAAAGCCAGGGTAATGCTTACTATCGGGCCTACCTTGAAGAAAACGACTTCGATCTTGGCGTGCTCACGCTGCGCACCGGCCCGGCCTGGGTGGTGCCCGGTCGCTGGCGCGCCGACCTGGCCCTGCAGGGCGATCAGCTGCTGCTGGGCGGGGAGCGGCTTGCGTTCTTCACGTCGCTGAACCCCAGCCTGAGCTGGGAAACCGGCGGCGGCCACCAGTTCACCGTAGAGGGCATCGCGACCTACCGCGATTACACGCGTGACATCGACGTCGGCCGCGACGGCTGGTACGGCTGGGGCGGACTGCGCTGGGGCCGTTTCTTCGACGGCGGCCGCTGGGGTCTGCAGGCCGGCGCCGCGTACTTCGGTTTCTCTGCCGATGACGATCGTTTCAGTTTTGCCGGGCCGGGAGCCTTCGTCGGCATGGTTGCCGAGACCTGGCGTAATGGCTCGGTGTACGCGCGCTTCAGCTACCGCAATTACGATTTCGACGGCGTCGAGCCGGGCTTCGACGCCAGTCGCGACGATGACGAGTACCGGGTACTCGCCGGCTTCCGCCATGACTTTCAGTCCGGCTGGCTGGATAAGTGGTCGCTGCTGGGCGATTTCGCCTGGACCGACAATCGCTCGCCGGACGTACCGATCTACGAGTACGACCGCTATCAGCTCAGCCTGGGTCTTTCCCGGTCGTTCTGACCCGCCTGCACTGTCCGGTGCCGCACAGTTAAACTGTGAGTCAGGTCTCACTGCGGTCTGGGCCGATCAGCGACAATCGGGTCAGCCAGAAGAACGGCGCCAGCCTCCGGGTCAAGCGCCGCGAGAACTATAATGAAAATATGTCTGACCGCCCTGCTGGCGGTGTTTACAGCGTTCCCCTTATTGCCCCTGCAGGCGGCCGACCTGTCGTTGCTGGATGCCGATTGCGAAACGGTGCTGCAGCGCTACGCGGAGGACCCCAACTCGGTGCCCCAGGAAGCGCTCGATCGCTGTCGCGATGCCGGCGTGCCGGCCGCCGCCGCACTGGCCGAAGATCCGTTCGGGACACCGGGCGTCGATCCCTGCGCCGGCCCGGTTGCGGCATCGCTGGTCGACTGCTGGGGACCCTGGGCCGCACTGGCACCAGCTGCCGGCGGTGCTGATACGGCCGGCTTTGCCGACGTAGCGGAACTGCAACCGCGGCCGGAAATCGCGTCGGAATTCAACAAGGAAGTCGAACCGCTGATCGTCGTCGCCTGTACCGCCGGGCTGCCCTGTGGCTACGCGACGCTGGTCGACGGCGCGTCGGGTTTCGCGGATGCTGAAAATACCGAGATCGTGGCCTTCGAACTGGCCGAAGACGGCAGCGCCTTCGTCCTCGACCCCGACGGCAACCGCATCGAGTCGGCCGGGGGCATGCAGACGTTCTTCGCGATGCGCCCCGATGACTACGAGAACCTGCTGGCTGTGGGTGTGGAAGACGACACCGTCTCCAGGCTGTCAGCGCGCGTGATTCGACTGCCCGACGACACCCTGCTGCTCGCCGCCGATGCCTGGGCGAGTGGCAATCTTTCCACGCGGACTGCGAATTCCGGGTTCTTCGCCTGGGGTCGCGCCATCAGCCAGGCCGACCTCGACGCCCTGAACAACAGCACCGTGCCGCGCAGCCTGAACTTCGCCGGGGTCATGTCGGTCGACAATTCCACGCTGGCCAGCATGACCGTAAACTTTGGTACCAGCCCCGACTGGTCGGGCAACTGGACCAACCCCGACTACAGTTTCGCCGCCGGCGGTGAGCTGCGTGGCGTCATACTGGTGTCGGATGCGGCCCGCTTCAGCGACAATGTGCAGGCCGACAGTTTCGTGCAGGGCGCACTCCTGGGCGAATCGGGCCAGCGCGGCATCGCGCACGTGATCGACGTGACGCTCGACGACGTCGGCCGGATCAAGGATGTCGGCCTGTTGCGTGAAATCGCATCGCAGTAGACGCAACCGTGAGCACGGATATGAACAGGATCTGCAAACTACTGGTACTAATCGGCGTCTCGATGTCGACCATGCCGGCCTTTTCGGCAACTGTACGGCTGGTGCCGGAAGCAGCCGTAGTTACAGCCGGGAGCGTCGAAGTCGAACTCATACTCGAAGCGTCCGATGTCGCCGACGGCTGCGTTCCACGCTGCAGTGATTATTCCGGCGAGGTCGAGATCAGCTTCGATGCCGATGACATCCGGCTGGTCAGCGTCACTCCGGTTACCCCGGCGATGATTGTTGACAGCCTGATCTCAGGGGGTCCCTTCGAGGTGCCTGAAGACGGCGTCGGGCCAGTAGTTTTTGGTTTAAACGGCGCACTCGAGCAGGGTACCGTGGCCGTTCTCGAGTTCCTGGTGACCGCCGAACCGGGCGCGACGGTTGCGATCGATGTGGTCGACAGCCGGGCGATCATCGGCAGTTTCGGATACTCGTTGCCGACCAACCAGTTTTTCGAACCGGATTTCATTGGCACAGAGCTGCAGGTGGTCCCCGTGCCGGCCGCTGCCTGGCTGTTTCTGTCCGCACTGGCCGCCGTCGCGGCCCGGGCGCGCCGCGCAAGCTGAGTGCCATGGGTGGCGCCCGCAACAAACGCGCCGCCAATTCAATCCGCGCGGCCGCCTGCCTGTTGCTGACACTGGCCGCCGGTCCACTGGCCGCCAGCCATTCACCCGCAGCGTATGAGCGACTCGATTCGGCCGTGCGCAGCTACGCCGCGCTGGCGCGCAACGGTGGCTGGCAGCCGGTCGCCGACGGCCTGGACCTGCAGCTCGGCCAGCGCGATGGACAGGTGCCGGCAATTCGCGAGCGCCTGCGCATCACCGGGGACTACACCGGCCCCGGCGAGGCCAATCCCTACCTGTTCGAGGCGGCCCTGGACGTCGCGGTCCGCCGCTTCCAGCAACGCCACGGGCTGCCGGTAAACGGTATCGTCTCGCCGCTGGTGCGCGAAGCGATGAACGTGCCGGTGGAAAAGCGCCTGGCGCAGCTCACTGCGGCGCGCGCGACGCATGCAAGCCTGCCGCCGGTGCTCGGTGAGCGCTATGTGTGGATCAATCTGCCGGCCGCGCGTCTCGACGCGATCGAAGACGGCGAGTCAGCGCTGAGCATGCGCACCGTGGTCGGCAAACCGCAGCGACCGACGCCCGAGCTGCAGAGTGAAATCCGGCACCTGGTGCTGAACCCGCACTGGACCATACCGCCGAGCATTGCGCGGCTGGACGTATTACCGAAACAGGCGCGCGATCCCGACTACCTGGGCTCGCGCGACATTCGCGTGTTTGCGGGCTGGCAGACCGACGCGCCGGAACTCTCGCCCTCGGAGCTGCCATGGCAGGAGTACCTGCGCGGCCGCAATTTCCCCTATCGCCTGCGCCAGGACCCCGGCCCGCAGAACAGCCTGGGCCAGGTGAAGATCGCGTTCGCGAACCCATACGACGTCTACCTGCACGACACGCCCAGCCGGGTGCTGTTCGACCTGCCGATCCGTACTTTCAGTTCCGGCTGTGTGCGGCTGGAAGACGCGCTGGCACTGAGCCGCTGGCTACTGGCGAACAACGCCGAGCGCGATCGCGCCCGCGTCGCCGGGCAGCGGGCCAGGGGCCGGCGCACGCTGTTCCTGGAAGAGCCGGTGCCGCTGTACATGGTCTACCTGACCGCCTGGCTGGACGACGCGGGCGAGGTGCATTTCCGCCCCGACATCTACGACCGGATCCCGCCGGCCGTGCTGACCCAGGAAGACGCGCTGGAAATTCAGCTGTCCGTTCTGCCCTGAGCGCTCGCCGCGCGGCCGTCGCGGCGATTACACTCGCGCCTTCTACAGACCAGGGAGAGCGACATGCCGATCTGGCGGCTGACCTGGCTGTGTCTTTTCGCGACGGTGCTGATGCCGTTTGCGGGCGCGGCCGACGGGGAGAAGAGCATGCAGCAGGAAACCATCGCAATCATCGGTACCGGACGCATGGGCGGCGCGCTGGGTCGCCGGCTGGGCGGGCTCGGCTACCCGGTGGTCTATGGCTCGCGTGAGCCGCAGCGGGAGTCGGTTACGGATCTGGTCGCGCAGTCCGGTGAGTCCGCGCGTGCGGCCACACCTGCAGATGCGGCAGCGGCCGGCGACATCGTGGTGCTGGCGGTGCCCTGGGGCGGGATTGACGACACGCTCGCGCAACTCGGTGCGATGAGCGGCAAGATCGTTATCGACGTGACCAATGCGCTGCGCATGAACGATCAGCGGCTGATGGAAATGGTGGTTGACGATTCGGCCGGCGAGCGCATCCAGGCGCGCCTGCCGGAAGCGAGAGTGGTCAAGGCCTTCAATACCGTCGGGTTTCACGTCATTGCCGACCCTTCGGCCGTCGGCGGCCGGGTGAGCGTGCCGCTGGCCGGCAACGACGCAGAGGCCAAGGCGCGGGTTGGGGAACTGGTCGAATCGCTGGGCCTCGATGCGGTCGACGTCGGACCGATGCAGCACGCGCGTCATCTCGAGGGCATGGCCGTGATCTACATGGTGCCGTATCTGGGCGGACGCATGGACGACGCTTTCGAGTTCTACCTGCGGCGCGGCAGCGCGCCGCAACAGAGCGAAGGTGTGCGCGCTGCCGAGTAATCTCGCTCAGTACGGTTCGGCGCGCAGGATTTTCACCGGCTGATCCTGCGCCAGCGGTACGCTCGCATCGATGCCGTTGACGATCGCGGTCAGTTCCTCATTCCACTGGTTGGCTTCGCGCTCACCGAGGCTGGCCAGCGTGTCGCCGTCGGCCGCGGCTACCGCGCGCACGCGATAGCTGACTACCGAGTCGCGTTCGGTATCAGTCATCTCGCGCAGGCTGAACACCGCTTCGCGCATCACGTCGGTCTCGCTCTCGAGTCCCGCCGCGATGATCTGGAACATGTTGCGCTCGGCCAGCACCCATACGTAGTAGATGCTCGCCGGCTCGCTGCCGGACGTGTCGCGGATGCGCACGAAATGCGCCGGCCAGTCGCCGACTTCGAAGCCGTCGGTCTCGTCCGGTGCCACGTCGGCCTGCTTTTCGAGTTCGGCGATAAACGCTTCAGCGTAGGCGCGCGGCGGCGCCGGCGGACCGGCCGAGCCGAGAATCACCAGTGCGCGGTTGTCGGGGCGCTTGGCGCCGACGAAGCGCGGTGTATTCAGTGTCTCCCAGCCGGCGGGGAAGGCCATGGCAAAACCCATGTCCGGCTGCAGGAACAGCTGGTCGCGAAAAAAGCCCGAGCCCGGGTTCTCGTTGCCCCATAGCAGCCCGTCGAGACGCTTGTACACACCCGCGCGATTGCGTGCGAACGGCGTGCCCGGCTGCCAGCTCAGCCCGGCCGCGACCTGCTCGACCTTGGCTACGCGGTCCGGTGTCATCGGGTGGCTGTCGACCCAGCTGAAGCGACGCGCCTGCCCGCTCAGTTGCGTAGTAGTCTGCTCCAGCGTGGTCAACGCATCGCCCAGCGCGGCCGGATCGTAGCCGGAGCGGGCAGCGAGCTGCATGCCGGTCGTGTCGGCCTCGGTCTCCTGCTCGCGGCCGAAGCTCGACAGGTAGACCTGCCCGGCGCGTTCCAGTGGCGCGTTGATCGCCTTGCCGACGTCCGGACTGACCACGCTGCCGACCACATTGCCCGGCACCGTCAGCAGTCCGGGCAGCGTGCTGCGCTGCGCCTGCTGCGCATGATGGCGTTCGGTCACGTGGCTGATCTCGTGGGCCAGGATGCCGGCCAGCTCATCTTCGCTGTTGATCAGTGCGAGCAGGCCGCGCGACACGTAGACGTAACCGCCCGGCGTGGCAAAGGCGTTCGGCTCGGCCTGGTCGATGATCTGGAAGCGGAAACTGTAGGGCGTCGGACCGAGCACGGCGACCAGTCGTCGTCCGATCGAGTCCACGTAGTTTTTCAGGTAGGTGTCGTTGTAATAGCCGACCTGGTTTTCGACCTGGCGGGCCAGCTGCGAACCGGCCTGCTCTTCATCGGCAACCGTGATGTTGCCGGTGCTGCTGCAGCCGGCGGCCAGCAGCAGGATTGCCGGCAGCGACACGATGACGCGATGGATGTTCATTGAGCCGGGGCTTCCTCCGCTGTCGGCCTTGGCTTGTCGCCCGGATGCCGGGGCTGGTTACCGGAGCATAACGGCCGCGCCGCAAGTGCGACAGCTCCGGCTTTACCCTGTCGGGGCACAGCGGCACACTGGCGCGCGTGACTGCCGCAAGCCTGCAACTCGAAGATACCGGTGAAGGCCTGCTGCAGGTCGTGCTGACCGGCGACTGGCGCCTGGGCGACGATCTGCCCGGTCCGGATGCGGTGCTCGACGGCCTGCGGCGGACACCGCGTCCGGCCGGGGTGAGCTTCGATACCGCCGGGCTGGGCGACTGGGACACCGGCCTGATCACGCTGCTGGTCGCCATTCACCGCAGCGCCGAGGCCGGCGACGTCGCAGTCGACGAGACCGGACTGCCGGAGGGTGCGCGCCGGCTGGTGGCGCTGACCCAGGCCGTGAAAGTGCGTGAAGATGCGCGCCGTCGCACCGTAGATAAGGGCTTCGTGGAAGAAGTCGGCGAGCGCACGCTCGAAACCTGGGGTAATGCGCGCGAGTTTCTGAGCTTCACCGGTGAGCTGGTGCTGTCGATCCGGCGTTTCCTTTCCGGTCGTGCGACGTATCTCAAGAGCGACCTCGTGCAGCACATCCAGGAAGCCGGCGCCGAGGCGTTGCCGATCGTCAGCCTGATCAGTTTTCTGATTGGCATGATCTTCGCTTTCGTCGGCGTCAAGCAGCTGGAGCTGTTCGGCGCCGGCATTTATACCGCCAACCTGGTCGCGGTCGCGATGGTGCGCGAAATGTCGCCGATCATGACCGCCATCATCATGGCCGGACGCACCGGCGCGGCCTACGCCGCGCAGATCGGTACCATGAAGGTCAACGAGGAAATTGACGCGCTGGAAACCCTGGGCATCGAGCCGATGGACTTCCTGGTCACGCCGCGCGTGTTCGCGCTGATCCTGATGATGCCGCTGCTGACCATGTACGCGAGCGTGATGGGCGTGTTCGGCGGGTTGATGGTCGCGCTGGTGATGCTGGACGTCAACCTGGTCCAGTACCTCGACCAGAGCATCAATGCGGTGGGCTTGAACTCGCTGTTCGGCGGGCTGTTCAAGTCGATCGTCTACGGCACGCTGGTGGCGATGGCCGGTTGCCAGCAGGGCATGACCTGCGGCAGCAGCGCGATGGCCGTCGGCCAGGTAACCACGCGCGCGGTGGTCATGAGTATCGTCTTGATCGTAGTCAGCGCGTCGGTGCTGACCATCATCTACATCAATCTCGGCATCTGAGATGGCCGAACGCAAACCGCACATTGAAGTCCGCGACCTGAAGCTCGCGTATGGCGACTTTCTGATCCAGCAGAACCTGAATTTTACTGTGCACCACGGCGACATCTTCGTGATCATGGGCGGCAGCGGCTGTGGCAAGAGCACGCTGCTGAAAAGCATGATCGGTCTGAAGCGCCCCGATCAGGGTGAGGTGTATTTCTCCGGGCAGCCGTTCTGGGCTTCTTCCGAGGATGAGCAGATGCAGCTGAAGCGCCGCTTCGGTACGACCTTCCAGGCCGGCGCATTGTGGAGCGGCATGACGCTGGCCGAGAACGTCGGGCTCTCGCTGACCCAGTACACCGATCTCGATGACGAGGAGATTCGCGAGGTCTGCGAGTACAAGCTGTCGCTGGTGGGGCTGGCCGGTTTCGAGGACTACTACCCCAGCGAAGTGTCCGGCGGCATGCGCAAGCGCGCCGGCCTGGCGCGCGCGATGGCCATGGATCCGGATATCCTGTTTTTCGACGAGCCCTCGGCCGGCCTCGATCCGGTCAGCGCCAAGCTGCTGGATGATCTGATACTCGAGCTTCGCGACAGCCTCGAGACCACAATTGTGATCGTCACGCACGAACTGGCCAGCATCTACGCAATCGGCAACAATTCGGTGTTTCTCGACGCGGACACCAGGACGCAGCTGGCGACCGGCGACCCGGTCTGGCTGCGCGACCACGAATCCAACCCGGTGGTGCAGAACTTTCTGCGGCGCGGGGAGGCCGGCACGCAGACGGACGCCGCATGAGCAAAAAATCCAATCCCGCGCTGATCGGTGGTTTCGTGGTCGGCGCCGTCGCGCTGATCGCGCTTGGCTTCTCGATCCTTGGTGGTTCCGAACTGCTGCAGCAGCGGCTGCAGTACGTCACCTACTTCGAAGGTTCGGTCAAGGGGCTGCGCGTAGGCGCCAATGTCCTGTTCCGCGGTGTGCGGATCGGCTACGTCACCGACATATCGCTGATCGGCGACGCGGAAACCTTCGAGTTCGTGACGCCGGTGACCATCCGCATACTGCCCGATGCGCTGACCATTACCCGCGACGGCCGAGAAATCGGCGATGCGAGTCGCGTCCCGGTACGCATCGAGGAACTCATCGAAGCCGGGCTGCGCTCGCAGCTCGGTGTCGAGAGTTTCGTGACCGGCCAGCTGCTGGTGGAGCTGGATTTGCGGCCGGATACCGAACTGGTCTTCCGTGGCATCAATCCGCCCTACCAGGAAATTCCCAGCGTATCGTCAGAAATCCGCCAGGTACTGGCCAGCCTGCAAGGCTGGTTCGAAGAGTTTTCCGAGAGCGTAGACGTCGGTGAGCTGGGCCGGAGCCTGCAATCCGCGCTGGTCGGTCTCGAAGAGCTGACAACCTCCGACGAATTGCGCAGCGCAATCGCCGGCGTCAACCAGCTGGTCAATTCCGAGGATGCGCAGTCGCTGGCTCCCGACCTGCGTGCGACGATTGCCGATGCACGTACCGCGGTCGCCGAAATCCGTTCGGCGGTGAGTGGACTCGAAGACAGTTTCGGCCCGCTCGGCACCGAGCTGAGCAGCACGCTCAAGACCCTCGACGACACGCTGCTGGCCGGACAGGACATCATCAGCTCGGCAGCCGAACAGGTTGCCGATGATTCCGAAATCGCCGTCGAGCTGGCCCGAACGCTGGCAGAGGTGCGGGATGCTGCCCGGTCCCTGCGCGTGTTCCTCGACTACCTCGAGCGCAATCCCGAGTCGCTGTTGCGCGGCAAAAAGAAACAGAAGGAATGAACATGCACGCATTCCAGCGTTGCTGCCTGATCGCCGGCCTGACGATGTTGCTGCTGGCCGGCTGCGCCAGCTCGCCGGCGACGTCGTTCTATGCCCTGGAGCCATTGTCGCTGACCGGTAAGGAATCGGTCGGCGGGCCGCTGGTCGGCGTCGGGCCGATGGGTGTGGCGACCTACCTGCGGCGTCCGCAGCTGGTCAGCCGGGGCGCCGATGGCGAGGTGCGGGTCGATGAATTCAATCGCTGGCTAGAGCCGCTGGACGACGCGCTGCCGAGGCTCTTGACGCACAACCTCGCCGTGCTTTTGCCGCAGGCGGCGTTTGTCGAGGTGCCGGCGCTTTCGACGGTACGTCCATCGCTGAGAGTGCTGGTAGGAATCACGCGCTTCGAGGTCGACGCCAGCGGCCGCGCACTGCTCGAAGCTCAGTGGGGCATCGACGATCGACAGACAATGCTGTTCGGCCCGCGCCGCCAGGTGTTTTTCTCACCGGTCGGCGGTGCCGGTGAGCCGCGCGATCAGGTGCGTGCGCTGCAGTCGGCGCTGGAGCAGTTCAGCCGCGCAATTGCGGACGAGGTGCCCCGCTGGCTGCCGGACGACGGGGCCGATTGAACGCAGCGACCGTGACACGCGATTTCGACCTGGTCATTTTCGGCGCATCCGGTTTCGTCGGACGACTGCTGACCGAACAACTGGCCAAACGCACGGCCGAGACCGGGTTGCGCTGGGCGATTGCCGGGCGCAGCGAACAGCGCCTCGAAGCCCTGCGCACCGAACTGGGCCTGGTTGCGCTGCCGATTGTTCTGGCCTCGGCCGAAGATCGTGAGTCGCTGGACCGGCTGGCAGCGCGCAGCCGGGTCATTTGCAGCACAGTTGGTCCCTACGCCCTGCACGGCAGCGGCTTGGTCGCGGCCTGTGCCGAAGCCGGCACGCACTATTGCGACATTACCGGCGAGGTGCAGTGGATCCGCGAGATGCTCGACCGCCATGAACAGACCGCGCGCGAATCGGGCGCGCGCCTTGTGCATTGCTGCGGTTTCGACTCCATCCCGTCCGACCTAGGTTGCCTGGTACTGCAGGAAACCGCGATCGGACGTTTCGGGGCAGCCTGTGACGAAGTGCATTTCCTGCTAAGAAATGCACGGGGTGGTTTCAGTGGCGGCACGATCGCCAGCCTGCTCAACCTGGTGGAAGCTGCGCGCGAGGATCGCGCGCTGCGCCGGCAGCTCGCCGATCCTTATTCGTTGTGCCTCCCTGACCCGTCGCGACGGTCGGCACCACCGGATCAGAGCGGCGTACGCTACGACGACCAGGCGCAGAGCTGGACTGCACCGTTCCTGATGGGTCCGGTCAACAGCCGCATCGTCTACCGTAGCAACCAGCTGCTCGACGGCTTGTATGGCGATGAATTTCGCTACGGTGAATGCGTAATCACCGGCCGCGGGCTGCGCGGACGCGCCAGCGCGATCGTGCTGGCGACCGGCCTGAAGTTGTTTGTAGCTGCGGCAGCGATCAAACCGCTGCGGCGATTCATGCAAAACAGGTTTCTTCCGGCGCCGGGCGAAGGGCCGACCGCCGCGGAGCGCGAGGCTGGTTTCTTTGACATCCGCTTCGTCGGGCTCAAGTCGGGTCAGCGCATCGATACGCGAGTGACCGGCGACCGCGATCCCGGCTACGGGGCCACCTCGCTGATGCTGGCCGAATGCGCATTAGGCTTGGCTGAAGGTCGCGTCCGTGACGGGCTGGGTGGTGGTTCCTTCACTCCGGCCAGCTGTTTTGGCACCGCGCTCATAGAGCCGCTGGAAACGCATGCCGGCATGCGCTTCAGCGTTGACGCCTGACTATTTCTGTTCCGGTCGCACCGGGTCGTCGGGGTCCCATTCGATCAGGTTGATCAGTACACCGTCCGGATCGCGAAAAGTCATTTCGCGCTGGCGGGCCACCCCGTCGACTTCCAGCATCAACGGTGGACACAGCACCGGCATGCCCAGTGTTTCGAGCGCGGCCTGCACGGCGCGGAGGTCGCGGTGATAGAACACCAGGCAGGTCTCGCCCTGATTGATGCGCTGCTCGTCGCGGTGCAGGGCAGGTGGATCTGGCTGGCTGACCTCGAACAGACCGACCATGCCCCAGGCCGGCCCCGGGGCTTTCAGGATGCAGGCTCTCGTCAGCGTACCGGCCGGCATGCCGAGCAGCTGGTGCGCATTGCCGTCGCTGAGCGCGCCCTCGTACCAGGTCTCGTCCAGACCTAGCAGGTCGCGATAGAAGCGGGTGGATCGCTCGAGATCGCTGACCATCAGAGCGCTGCGCACCATGGGGCTGATTGCTTTCATGCGCCCAGTTTAGCTTGTGCCTGGCGCTCCGCCGCGCGTTTCCAGTCCAGCAGGCCCATTACGGCGTCGAGGTAGGCCGGACGGCGGTTCTGATAGTCCAGATAATAGGCGTGCTCCCACACATCGATGGTCAACAGGCAGCGGTGGCCATCGGTCAGTGGCGTATCGGCGTTACTAGTGGTGGTGATACGCAGCTTGCCGCCGTCGTCTACCAGCCAGGCCCAGCCGCTGCCGAACTGTCTCGCGGCCGCCTTGCCGAAAGCCTCCTGAAAGGCCTCGAGTCCGCCGAAGTCTTCGTCGAGGCGCTCCGCGAGCTCGCCTGATGGCGACTCGCCACCGGGTGTGAGGCTCTCCCAGTAGAAAGTGTGGTTCCAGACCTGCGCGGCGTTGTTGAACACGCCTGCCAGTTCTGGCTTGCCCTGGCAGTGTCGGATCACGCCTTCGAGGTCGAGGTCCGCCCAGTCGCTGCCGTCGGCGGCGGCGTTGAGCTTGCTCACGTAGCCCTGGTGGTGCTTGCCGTAGTGAAAGCCGATGGTGTCGGCTGATATCACGGGCGCCAGGGCATTCTCGGTCCAGGGCAGGGCGGGTAACTGAAAGGGTCCGTTTTGCTTGCTCATGTTCGTTGTCATCCTTGGCTTTGTGTTTTGTCTGTCGACGGGCTGGTCAACATCGCAGTCGGAAATTGCCTTGCCCGCTGTTGAACGCTTAGTGTCGTGTCTGGATCGGCGGGGTGGAGAATTTCTCGTGCGCGTTGTTGGTTTATTGACACTCTTGTTCGCTGGAACTTCAGTCGCCGGAGCGCTGGACGATTATCTCGCAATAGCCACCGGTAGTTTTACTTCCGCTGCTCAGGCGGCAACGGATTCACGTTATGACGACGTGACCTGGCACATCGCCGAGATCTGGCGCGATAAACCGGACGCCGAGCGCTGGCTCTACACCGAGAGCTGGATGGCCGGCGCGGATGCGCCGTATATGCAACGCATATCCTCGGTGGTCGAACGCGATGACGGGTCACTGCTGACGCGGCGTTTCCGCCTGCCCGATGCCGGGCAATACAAAGGCGCCTGGCAGGATCCCGCCCGCTTCGGTCAGCTCGACCCCGACGGGCTGGTTGAGCTGGCCGGTTGCGAAGCAGTGCTGGTGCGGGCCGGCGATCAGCGTTTCGAGGGCGGTACCTTCGGGCGCGATTGTCAGAACCGCTACAAGGGCGCGAGCTACGCGATCTCGCGCGGCCTGGTGCACGCCGATGGCATGACTAACTGGGATCGCGGTTTCACCGACGGCGGCGAACTCGTCTGGGGTCCGCCCCATGGCGGCTACCAGTTCCGCCGCATCGGTGAGCAGCAAGCCTGCGTGAAACCGGTGCGCATGCTGGTCTACGGTGAGATAGACGACCGCG
>CBFCXA010000004.1:0-26192 GCA_965601985.1 uncultured Chromatiales bacterium
GGTTCGCTGCGCACGGCCGATGAGGCGATCGAGGCGCCGGTCGGTATACCCGACGAGAACATTGTCGGCGGCAGCGAAGAACTGAGTTTTCGTTACTGCACCGAGTGCATGGTCAGCGGTGAGCGCATCGACCGGCGCAGGCTGCGCGAAGCTCTGTCGCCGATTGGCAACAGCATGGTCATTGCCGGCACGCACCGGAAGCTCAAGGTGCACATCCATACCAACGAGCCCGAAGAAGTCTTCCTGCGCGCGGCCGACTACGGCGAGGTCAGCGCGACCAAGGCCGACGACATGCAGCAACAGACACGCACGCTGTCGCGCAAGGGACGCTGGGCCGCGGTGGTAGCGGATTCCGCCGCCGACCTGCCGGACACGGCCTACGAAGAACTGGACATTCACTTCGTGCCGCTGAGGATCAACTTCGGCGAGCGCAGTTATCTCGACAAGGTCAGCCTGCCGGTCGAGGATTTCTACGCCGAACTGGAAACCAACCCGGAACACCCGCAGACCTCGCAACCGTCGCCCGGCGACTACCGGAGGGTCTACGAGTTTCTCGGCTCGCATTTTCCCGAGGTGATCACCGTCAGCCTGTCGCGCGCGGTCAGCGGTACCTGGCAGGCGGCCAGCAACGCGGCCGAGCGCGTGCAGGGCAACATCATCGTGGTCGATTCACGCAGCGTGTCGGTCGGTCAGGGCCTGGTGGCGATGGCCGCCGCGGAATATGCAGCAGCCGGTTACCGCGGCGACGCGCTGCTGGATGAAGTGCAGCAGGCGGTCGAACGCACGCAGAGTTTCGGCATGGTGACGGACCTGACCTGGGGGGTGCGCGGCGGCCGCGTACCGGCCTGGCAGAAGCGCGTGGCGGAATTCTTCGGCATCGTACCGATCCTCACCATGACCGAGCAGGGCGAACTGCGGCCCACTCGCATCGCGCGGCGCAAAGGCGATCTGCTCGCCGCCATGGCAAAACACGTGGCCCGCAAGGCGCGTGGCAGCGGACCGAAGCGGGTTAGCATCGGCCATGCCGGGGCGCCGGAGAAAGCTGCACGGCTGGCCAGCCTGCTGCGCGGACGGCTGGGTGAAGTGGAGTCGGTTTCAGTCGTCCAGGTGGGCGCAACGCTCGGCTCGCACGGCGGCATCGGCACACTGGTGGTCGCGGTGCAGGACTACCGCGCGCCGGAGCCGAAAGAAACTAGTCCGCCAGAATGAGGTCCGCTCCCTCGTGCATCGGATTGTTGACCGCACGACTCACTGGATGTGCCTTTAGAAGGTCTTCGGGTCCGGGCTCGAGCAGCGCCGGATCCGGGCGCTCAAGCCAGTCGCAATAATTCGCCGCATCCAGGACCACAGGCATCCGGTCATGCAGCGCGGTCATGAACCGGTTGGCCCGGGTGGTGATCAGCGTGCAGGTTTCCAGGAGCTCGTCGCCTTTGTCCCAGTGTTCCCATAAGCCCGCCAGGGCGACCGGCCGATCGTCGGTGGCGCTGATGTACCAGGGCTGCTTGCCGTCCTGGCCGGCCTGCCACTCGTAGAAACCGTTAGCCAGCACCACGCAGCGCCGGCGCTTGAAGGCGGCGCGAAACGCCGGCTTCTCGGCCACCGTTTCGGCCCGCGCGTTGATCATGCGATTGCCGATCGCAGGATCCTTGGCCCAGCTCGGCACCAACCCCCAGCGCAGCATCACGCCCTCCGGTTGCTGCTCCTCGTCGAGCCGGATGGCCGCAACGTATTGCGTCGGTGCGATGTTGTAGCGCGGCTCGAAGGCGAGCGGAAACTCGACACCGAAGAGTTCGGTCACGGCCTCGTGCGGCGAGTAGAACGCGAAGCGGCCGCACATGAAGGATCAGACCCCCGAGCGTTCAGTCGCGGATGCCATAGCCCCGACCGATGAGAAACAGGCTCACCGAAAACAGCAAAACCACGAACAATAGGATGATGCCGTAGGCGACACCGATATCGATGTCCGATTGGCCCAGCATGCCGAAGCGGAACGCGTTGACCATGTACAGGATCGGATTCATTTTCGAAAGCACCTGCGCGAAATCAGGCAGCAGGCTGATCGAGTAGAACACCCCGCCCAGGTAGGTCAGCGGCGCGAGCACGAAGGACGGGATGATCGATACGTCGTCGAACTTGCGCGCGAATACCGCATTGATCAGCCCGCCGAGCGAAAAGACCACGGCCGTCAACACCACGACGCTTACGGCGATTAACAGATTATCGACCTGCAGGCGGGTGAAAAACAGCGCAATGATCGTAACCACCAGCCCGACCAGCAATCCGCGGATCACGCCGCCGAGCACGTGGCCGAGCACGATGGTCCAGTTGGGCATCGGCGAGACCAGCATCTCTTCCAGGTGCCGGTTGTACTTGGCGCTGAAGAAGGACGACACGACGTTGCCGTAAGAGTTGGTGATCACCGACATCATGATCAGTCCGGGCGCGATGTACTGCATGTAGTCAAAACCGCCCATCTCACCGATACGCCGGCCGATCAGCGTACCGAAGATCAGAAAATACAGCGTCATGGTGATCACAGGCGGCACGATGGTCTGCACCCAGATGCGGAACACCCGGCGGGTTTCTTTCTCCGCCAGGGTGAACAATGCGACCAGCTGGCCGTGCAGGTTCACGACGAGACCTCGGCCGGATACGGCTGCGGCTTCTCGGCCACCGGCTGCCGGCCGCGCTCGGTAAGCCGGAAGAACACCTCTTCCAGCCGGTTCGCCTTGTTGCGCATACTGACGATCTGGATACCGGCGCTGCTCAGTTCAGCAAAGGCACCATTCAGGTCCTGGTCGACGCCTACCTCCACTTCGAGTTCGGTCGCGCCACGCTGGCGCATGCGGTACGCGCTGGACCCCGGCAACGCCGCAACCGGTTCGCGCGTGTTCAGCACGAACACCTCGTTGTGCAGCTTGAGCAGAATGCTGTCCATCTTGTCGTGCTCGACAATCAGGCCCCGGTCGATGATGGCCACGTGCCGGCACAGGGTCTCGGCTTCCTCGAGATAATGCGTGGTCAGAATGATGGTGGTGCCCGCATCATTCACGCTGCGCAGGAAATCCCACATCGAGCGACGAATCTCGATATCCACACCGGCGGTCGGCTCGTCCAGGATCAGCAAGCGGGGCTCATGCACCAGCGCGCGCGCAATCATCAAGCGGCGCTTCATGCCGCCGGAAAGGTTGCGCGCAATCTCGTGCCGCCGATCCCAGAGCTGCAGCTGTTCCAGACATTCCTGGGCACGGGCCGCAGCCTGCTTGCGGCTCATACCGTAGAAACCAGCCTGGCACATTACGATGTTTTCCAGCTGATCGAACTGGTTCAGATTGAGTTCCTGCGGCACCACGCCGAGACAGGCCTTGGCCTGGGCGAGCTCCGAATCGATGCTGTGCCCGAAAATCTTCACCTCGCCCTCGGTCTTATTGACCAGCGAGGTTATGATGCCGATCGCGGTGGTCTTGCCGGCACCGTTCGGCCCGAGCAAGGCGAAAAAATCGCCTTCGGCCACGTCGAGATCCACGCCTTTCAGGGCCTGGACGCCGTTGGCGTAGGTCTTGGTCAGCTGGCGAAGTGACAGTGCGGGCATGGCGGCGCATTGTGCATCTGCCCCGCGGGCATGCCAAATGCGTTAGCCCGGCGTGACTAGTGGCCGGCGTCCGCGGCCAGCCCCAGCGCAATCAGGTCCAGCCGGCACCGCGATCGCTCGTCATGGTCTTCACTGCGTGCGGCAGTCAGCAGCTCGGGCCACCAGGTCGGATGGCTGCCGAAGCGCGCGCGCAACTCGGCCACGCTGTTGCGCGCGCAGTGCTGGATGTCCCGAAAGCCGACGGCTCGCAGCTCGCCCCGCATGGTATTGCCGGGGCCCAGGCACAAGGTGGTCAGCAGACGCTCGCGCTGGGCCAGTTGCCAGAGATAGGTCAGCAGACCGGCGGCAAATACCGAGGCCTGCTGCAGCCAGCGCTGGTTCAGCGCGGCAGGCAAAGGTGAGGGTTCGAATACCCCCAGTGCCGGCGGCAGCCGGCGGAAGTCGGCCAGCAGGCCGGGCACGGCCGTGACGAACTCGAGCTCCTGGGGGTTGAGGCCGCACAAGTCCTGTCCGGTGGCCGCGGATAACCCGAGCAGGCGCCAGGCCGGTTCGCCGGCTGCCGGGTGAGTAACCAGGGCCAGGAATTCGGCATTGAGGTCGCGCAATTCGCCAAAAAAGCGCTTATCCGGGGCTTCGCACTGCATTCATCGACTCCCGCCAATTTGCTGGCGAATTACTATATATGGGAAATTTCGACCATAAAAGGCAAATTTTGGCCGGATTAGGGTCACGTTGCCGAAACTACAAGCAGCGGGGAGAAACGCCATGCGGATCACCGACCAGCGCTATGCAGGCGAGATGGAGAAGTTCGAACTGGCCCTACGCATGATCGGCCACGAAGCCAGGACCGGGACCATCCGGGCCTGCACCGGATTCACCGAGGACCGGGTACGCAAGCTGTTCAACAGCTATTTCGTCGGGCCGGACGGACTGACGGTCCGCCGCCGCCGCGGTAAAACGCCTCGCCAGATCGAGCATTTCGTGCGCAACTCTCAGCGCCAGGCCGAAGCGACGCTGCTCGGCTGCCTGTTCGTCTACTGCGGCGCGACCCGCATGGACATACGCGGCGGCTGCACCGTTGCCAGCGGTCTCGATCGTCTGGCCATCGGCCAGCGGCTCTGCCAGGCATTCGAAACCTACCTGAGCCTGTCCGGCGACCCGGCGCTGTCGTTCGAATGGGCCTGGAACCTCTATCATGCGCTGGTGGAAAGTCGTGAACTCTTTTTCGCTCGCTGCGACGCCTGCTCGGCGGCCTATGTCCAGGACCGCTACGCGCTGGACTATCAGCGCTGTCCGTCCTGCGACCTGAAGCGAAGAAGCGACGCCGTGCGCGCGACCTGTGACTAGCGCGGACATGCAGATCACCTTCGCCGGCGGACCGCTGGACCGCTGCGGCGAACTGCGCGTCGACAGCGAAGCGATTGCGTCCGCGTTCGCCGACCCCGCAACCCGCTTCGTGCCGGTGTGGCGTTATCGCTGCCTGGTCGAAGGCGCGCATGCGGCGCTCGTCACCAGAGTAGAACTGGGCCGTGCGGCACTCGACCAGGCCGTGTTCCTGGGTCAGCAGGACGGTCGCTTCCTGTTTGCCGTGCGCCTGGACGACGAACCCGATCCCGAGCTGCCGGTGAGCGGCGAGTTCGTCGAGCTGCGCGAAGCGATGAGTCGCCTGGCCGCCGACGACGCCTCGCTGGTGGCCTATGCGCGCGCGATGATCCTGTGGCAGGACCGGCACCGGCACTGCGGCTGCTGCGGTCAGGCCAACCGTCCGGAGCTGGCCGGCTTCGTCATGGCCTGCACGCACTCAGGCTGCGGGCATCGCAGTTTTCCGCGCCTGGATCCGGCGATCATCGTGCTGGTGCATGACGGCGACCGCTGCCTGCTCGGGCGTCAGCCGACCTGGCCGGAAGATCGCTTCTCGACCATTGCCGGGTTCGTCGAACCGGGCGAGAGCCTGGAGGACGCGGTGCGCCGGGAGGTGCGAGAGGAAACCAACATCACCGTGCGCGGCTGTCGGTATCTCGCGTCCCAACCCTGGCCGTTCCCGGCCGCACTGATGATCGGATTCCATGCGCGTGCAGAGCCAGGCGAGATCCGGCTGAACGACGGCGAGCTGGCCGAAGCCCGCTGGCTGACCCGCGAACAGATTGCCGCGCGTGAAGTCATCCTGCCGCCCGACACCTCGGTCGCATTCCGGCTGATAGAGGCCTGGTTCGACCGGCCGGGCGAACCGGGTTTGGCCGCACTGGGGCTGGCCGGTCCTGCGCTGCGCGTACGGCGCCCCGGCGACGCGCAGAACTGATTGCAGTAAGCCCAGCGATATGTGCCTGGTCGCCGTTGCGGTTCACAGTCATCCGCGCTATCCGATCGTGCTGCTCGGCAATCGCGATGAATGGCACGCGCGCCCGGCCGCGCCCGCGAACTGGTGGCAGGACCGGCCCGGAGTGCTCGGCGGCCGGGACCTTAAGGCCATGGGCAGCTGGCTTGCGGTCGACCGCCGCGGGCGCTTCGCCGTGGTCACCAACCAGCCGGTCAAACCATCGCCGTCCGAAAGCGCGCCGAGCCGGGGGCAACTGGTAAGCAACTACCTGGCCGGCGCCGATGGCGGCGACGCATTCCTGCAGCGCGTCGCTGCACGGGCATCCGAGTACGCCGGCTTCTGCCTGGTCGTCGGCGGACCGACCGAAGCCTTTGAACTTTGCGAACCGAATGGCGGCGGCCCGGCGGTGCGCGCGGTGCAGGACATAGCCGTGATCACCAATTCACCACCGGGCGAGGAGTGGCCGAAATCAGCGTGGCTGCGTGAGCAACTGCGAGTGCAGCTCGATCGCCAATCACCCGACCCCGACGATCTGCTGGCTCTGCTCGATCAGCGCGAAGCGGTCGTTGCCGGCGAGACGCAGGCGTTCAGCGCAATGCCCTTCATCGAGAATGCCGACTACGGCACGCGCGCCAGCAGCCTGCTGTTGATCGACGCGGACGGACAATGCCAGTTTATCGAGCGTCGCTTCGCCGCCGGTGGACTTGCCGACGGCGAGCTACGGTTCGAATTCAAGCTCAGTCCGACCGCGGTCTGACCTCGCGATCCAGGAAAACGCGAATATCGGCGAGTTCCTGCGGAATTACCGCATGCGGCATCGCATAGGTATGCCAGCTGACCTGGCAGCCGACCGCCTGCAGGCGCTCGCAGGACATCCTTCCCAGCGCCGGCGCGACCACCGGGTCGAGATCGCCGTGTGCCATGAAAATCGGCACGTCGCGATTCGCGTCCGGCATCTCGTCGGCGAGGCTGTCCGGCTCGGGCAGGTAACAGGACAGCGCGATGATGCCGGCCAGCGGCTCGGGCTGGCGCAGTGCCGTGTAAAGGGCCATCGCACCGCCCTGGGAAAACCCGGCCAGGAAAATGCGTTCGGCCGGAAACCCTGACGACTGTTCGGTTTCGATCAGCCGCACGACTGCGTCAGCGCTTTCACGCAGACCCTCGAGATCGCCCCGGGTATTGATGTCGAAATCGCGGATGTCGTACCAGGCGCGCATACGCATGCCGCCGTTGATGGTCACCGGCCGCAGCGGCGCATTCGGAAACACGTAACGCACGGCGCGCGGTGCGTCCAGCGCGAGCATCGGCACCACCGGCTCGAAATCGTGCGCATCGGCGCCCAGCCCATGCATCCAGATGATCGACGCGACCGGGTCGGCGCCGGTTGAAAGCTCCAGGGTGTCGAGGTCCAAGGCCGGGTTCCATCAGCTTGAATGCGGCGCAGCTTACCAGTCACCTGCCCTGCTGCCATATCGATTGACATGCGCATCAATCGGCGTATTATGCGCATTCTATATTTTTTATGCGCATATATTTATGCCAGTCGAGAACGCGCAACAGGCGAGGCGCCAGCAGGCGATCCTCGAGATCCTGCGTGAACGCAGCATCAGCCGCCAGGCCGAACTGGTCGGCCTGCTGCGCGCGCGCGGCATCGATGCGACCCAGTCCAGCGTCAGTCGCGACCTGCGGCAGATGGGCGTGGCCAAGCGCGCCGAGGGTTACCAGCCGCCCGAAGCCCGCGGCGAGAACACCGACCTGCCGCCGGAAGAATTTCTGCGCGGCGTCGAGCCGGCCGGCCCGAACCTTACGGTGATCCGCACGGCCGTCGGCGCGGCTTCGCGCGTCGCAGTATTTCTCGATCGCGCCGGCTGGCCGGAAATCGTCGGCACCCTGTCCGGCGACGACACCATCTTCGTCGCGACCGCCGGCGCAGGCGAACAGCGCGCGCTGCTCGCGCGGCTGCGCAGCCATTTCGATATCTGATTGACCAGGCAAACCAGCTATGAACTCGAACGCCAAAAACAAATCACCGATCGTGCTCGCCTTCTCCGGCGGACTCGATACGTCCTTCTGCGTGCCCTGGCTGAAAGAAACCTATCGGCGGCCGGTCGTCACGGTAACCATCAACACCGGCGGACTCGACGAGACCGCCGCCGCCGGGCTCGAAGCCCGGGCCATGCAACTCGGCGCGCAGGAACATGTGCTGGTCGAAGCGCGGCCGCGTTTCTTCGACCAGGTGATCCGCTACCTGATCGCCGGCAACGTTCGCCGCGGGAATCTCTATCCGCTGTGCGTCGGCGCCGAGCGCGGCATCCAGGCCACGCTGCTTGCCGAGATCGCGCGCGAGCGGGCCAGCGACACGGTCGCGCACGGCTGCACCGCGGCCGGCAACGACCAGGTGCGTTTCGAAGTTGCGCTGCGCACCGTGAATCCCGGGCTGGAAGTCCTGGCGCCGGTGCGTGACAACTCGTTCGTGCGCAACGAACAGGTCGCGTTCCTGGAAGAACGCAAACTGCCGGTGCCGGCCAAGGCCTCGGCCTATTCGATCAACCGGGGCCTGTGGGGCGTGTCGATCGGCGGCACAGAAACACTGGACTCGGCCGGACCGATCCCGGAAGACGCCTGGGTGCTGTCGCCCGGTGCACTGGCCGGCAACGCACCGGCAGCGTCGAATCATTCGATCGAGTTCAGCAAAGGCGTTCCGACCGCGCTCGACGGCCAGGCGATGGAACCCGTCGCATTGATCGAGGCGCTGGAAGCTCTCGCCGGCCCGTATGGCATCGGCCGCGGCATTCACCTCGGCGACACGGTGCTCGGCACCAAGGGCCGGGTTGCGTTCGAAGCGCCGGCCGCCGAAGTGCTGATCAACACGCACCGCGAACTCGAGAAACTGGTGCTCAGCGGTCCGCAGCAGCGCGTCAAAGACAGCGTTGCGGCCGCCTATGGTGATTTCGTCCACGAGGGCAAGCAGCTCGACCCGGTTTGCCGGGACATAGAGGCGCTGTTCGATTCCTCACAATCCCGGGTGACCGGCGAAGTGCGCTTCCGCTTGCAGCCGGGCAGCGTATTCGTCGAAGGCATGGACTCGCCGCATTCACTCATGGCGGCATCCCGCGGCGTGTACGGCGAGGCCGCCGGCGAATGGACGCCGGCCGACGCGCTGGGCTTCGCGCGCATCCTGTCGCTGCCGGGTACTTTCCAGACCCGGGCCGCCGGAGACACGCAATGAAGACCGTCATCGTCGACAAGATCTCTTCGGTGGCGATCCACCAGTCGCTGAAGCGCGAGCTGCGGGTCAGCAACGAAATTCCCTGCGAGGAAGGCGTGCTGGTGGCCGCGGAGATCCTGAACAACAAGACCTCCTACAACACGCTGGAGCTGACCAGCGGGCGCATGGCCAAACTGAAGGCCGGCGACGTGATCATCGGCGCGCTCGGCCATCGCAAGGCGCTGTTCGGCTACTCCGGGCATCTGCCCAAGACGCTGGCACCGGGCGATACCGTGCAGGTACTCAACATGGGCGGCGTGCTCGGCATCTGCGATTCGGTGAATGCGACCTTTGGCCCGCCGTTCGACGCGCGCGTACTCGGCGCGGTGCTCGAATTCCCCTACCTCGGCGAACGCATCGGCGTGCCGGCAAGGGCCGGTGCCGAGCAGCTGCACCGGGCCCCGGATGCCGACACGCACGGCGTACCGGTAATCGCAATCGCCGGCACCTGCATGAACGCCGGCAAGACGGCCGCAGCCTGCGCGATCATCAGCCGGCTGCGTCATCACGAGCTCATCGTCGATGCGTTCAAGGCGACCGGCGTGGCGCTACGTCGCGACACGCTGGCGATGGAAGACGCCGGCGCGCGGAATACCTCGACCTTTTCCGACTTCGGCGTGATGTGCACGACGGCCGACAACGGACCGGCGGTTACCCGCACCATGCTCACACGCCTCGGCGCGGAGAAGCCCGACGCCATCGTCTACGAACTCGGCGACGGCATCCTCGGCGCTTACGGCGTCGAAGCCATCCTGCGCGACGACGGCGTGCGCAGCGGGCTGACCTGCCTGGTGCTCTGCGCCAACGACCCGGTCGCGGCCTGGGGCGGCGTGAAGCTGCTGCGCGACGAGTTCGAGGTCGAACCGCATATCGTCACCGGCCCGGCGACCGACAACGTGGTCGGACGGGATATCATCCGCGACCGGCTCGGCGTGGACGCGATCAACGCGATGACCGACAGCGCCGAGCTCGGCGACCTGGTAGCTGACATGATCGGCGCCGGCCCGACGAAGAACTGAGCCTGACCCGATGAACCAGATCCCCTGTTACGTGCTCGGCGGCAGCGGCTACGTGGCCGGTGAACTGCTGCGCCTGCTCGCCACGCATCCGGGCCTACGCGTCGACGGCGTAATGTCCGAGAGCCAGGCCGGCGCGCCGGTGCGGCAGCTGTTTCCACAGCAGCAGGGCAGGCTCGGTGACCTCGTCTTCTCCAGCAAGGACGCGCTCAGGTCGGCGCTGCCGGCCGGGCGCGCGGCCCTGTTCTCGGCTGCTCCGCACGGCGCCAGCGCCGCGCTGATCGCAGAGTTCATCGCGGCAGCCGATGCGCAGGGCTGCGAGCTGAGTGTGGTCGATGTGTCCGCGGACTTCCGCTTCGATAAAGCAGAGGACTACGCGGCCGTCTACGGCCAGGCGCACGGCGCGCCGAAGCTACTGGCGAGTTTTGCCAGCGCGCTGCCGGAGCACCTGGCAGACACCGACAAGCCGCACATCGGCCATCCCGGCTGTTTTGCCACCGCACTTCTGATGGCCAGCGTGCCGATCGCAGCGCTGGGGCTGGCCGACGGCGAACTGCACGCGGTGGGCATCACCGGCAGCACCGGCTCCGGCCGCACGCCGTCGCCGACCACGCATCATCCGGAACGCCATTCAAACCTGTTTGCCTACAAGGCGCTGGCGCATCGCCATGCACCGGAGGTCATGAACATCTGCGCGCAGATCACCGGCAGGCGGCCGCGGCTGAAGTTCGTTCCGCATTCCGGGCCGTTCGCCCGCGGCATCCACCTGACACTGCAGGCTTCGCTTGCCGGTGCACAGAGCGCCGATGCGCTGCGCGATGCCTTCGCAGACTTTTATGCGGACAGCGATTTCGTACATATCACCGACGGCACGCCGCGCCTGAAGGACGTAGTCGGCAGCAACTACTGCCACATCGGCGTCGACACCGACGGCGAGAGCCTGGTGGTGTTCGTGGTCATCGACAACCTGGTCAAGGGCGCGGCCGGTGGCGCGATCCAGTGGATGAATCGCCTGCTGGACCTGCCGGAGACGACCGGCCTGACCGCGCCGGCACTGGGCTGGACCTGAGTCGATGAACGAGAACAGCGTCAACGCCGCCGCGATGGAAGCGCAGCATCTGCTGCAGGTCTACGCGCAGCTGAACCTGACGCCGACGCGCGCCCAGGGCGTGTACATCTATTGCGGCGAGCGGCGCCTGGTCGACTGGTACGGCGGACACGCGGTCGCGGCGCTCGGCTATGCCCACCCGGAAATGCTGGCCGCGCTGGACGCGCAATCGAAGTCGCTGTTCTTCCAGAGCAATGCGGTGCCGCTTGAGGTTCGCGCGCGCGCGGCCGACGCACTGTGCGACTTCGCGCCGGATGGACTGACGCGTGCGTTCTTCGTCAACAGCGGTGCGGAAGCCAACGAGAATGCCCTGCGGCTGGCACTCAAGCTGACAGGCAGAACGCGCATCGCCGCGATCGAACACGGCTTCCATGGCCGCACGGCCGCAGCCGGCGCGGTGACCTGGGGCTCGGCCGGCGGCTGGTACGGCTACCCGCGCACGCCCTTCGACGTCGACTTCATTCCGCGCAACGACAGCGAGGCCGCGGCGCGGCTGATCAGCGGCGATACGGCCGCGGTGATCGTCGAGCCGATCCAGGGCGTAGCCGGCGCGGTCGACCTCGATCCGGTGTTCCTGGATACGCTGGCGCGCGAATGCACGGCCTCCGGCGCATTACTGATCGTCGACGAAGTACAGAGCGGCATCGGTCGAACTGGCCAGCCGTTCGCTGCCGACCTCTACGGCCTGAAGCCGGACCTGATGACGCTGGCGAAATCGCTGGGTGGCGGCTTCCCCTGCGGTGCGCTGCTGCTCACCGACGAGGTCGCGCGCGATATCGGCAAGGGCGAGCTCGGCAGCACCTTCGGCGGCGGACCACTGGCCTGCGCGATGATCGAAACGGTGATCAAGGTAATCCGTCGCGATCACCTGATGGAAAATCTGCGCGACCTGAGCGCGCAGATTGCCGCCGCGCTGCCGCTGGGCCCGGTGACCGGCATCCAGGGCAAGGGTTTTCTGCTCGGCCTGAAGTGCAGCCGCCCGGCGAAAGAAGTGCAGTCGGCGCTGCTGGCGCGCAACCTGCTGACCGGCTCCAGTGCCGACCCGAATGTGCTGCGGCTGCTGCCGCCCTACGTGATGCAGCAGGAACAGGTAGATGAATTATTGACCGGCCTCGGGGCGCTGCCCGAGACCTGAGGAAAGATCATGCAACAGTATTACGACATCGGCGATCACTCGCTGGAAGAAATCGGCCAGCTGCTCGAGCTGGCCGCACGGCTGGAGAAACACCCGGAGCCGCGCGCGCTGGAAGGCAAGGTGTTGTCGCTGCTGTTTTTGAGCCCGTCGCTGCGCACACTGGCGTCTTTCCAGGCGGCAATGACCCGGCTGGGCGGCGGCGCCTTCGTGATATCGCCGGACATGTCGATTCACGGGCTGGAAACCCGCCCGGGGATCGTGATGGACGGTACCGCAGCCGAACATATCCGCGAGGCCGTACCGGTGATCGCGTCCTACGGCGACGCGATGGGCATGCGTGCGTTCGCCCAGGGCCGCGACCTCGAGCAGGATCTCGCCGACGCCGAGTACAAGGCGATGGCCAGCCTGGTCGACAAGCCGCTGATCAACATGGAGTCCGCGGTCAGTCATCCCTGCCAGAGCCTGGCGGACTGGAAGACCATGGACGAACTCGGCGTGCCGCGCCAGGGCGGCAAGTTCGTGCTGAGCTGGGCCTATCACCCGCGCCCGCTGCCGCTCGCGGTACCGATCTCGACCGTGCAGATGGCCTGCATGCGCGGCATGGACGTGACCGTGCTGCGCCCGGACGGCTTCGCGCTGCCAGACTCGGTGATGGCGCGCGCGCGCGCAGCGGCGGAGCAGTCTGGCGGCAACCTGCGGGAAACCGACGATCAAGCCGAAGCGCTGGAAGGCGCACAGGTTATCTACGCAAAGTCCTGGACCTCGACCCGGCACTATGGCGACAAGCGTGCAGACGACGAGCATCGCCAGCAGTTCCGCGACTGGTGCGTGGACGAGCCCTGGTTCGACACCGCGGCCGACGATGCAAAGTTCATGCATTGTCTGCCGGTGCGGCGCGGCGTGGTCGTGGCCGACCGGATTCTCGACGGACCACGCAGCGTCGTGATCCAGGAAGCGCGCAATCGTATGTACGCGCAGATGGCCGTGCTGTACGCGATGCTGGCCGGTAACGGAGCATGACCATGCAGAATGCAGAAAACCGCGACATCGTGGTCGCCGCACTGAAACACGCGGCACCCTACATTCGCATGTACAAGCGCAAGATCTTCGTGATCAAGGCCGGCGGCGAGCTGTTCGTCAGTCCCGAGGCCACGCGCGCGCTGGCCGAACAGATCGCAATCCTGCACCAGGTCGGCATCCGCGTGGTGCTGGTGCATGGCGGCGGCCCGCAGTCGACTGCGCTGGCGAAAAGCCTGGGCGTGCCGACGCAGTTCGTCGAAGGCCGGCGCGTAACCGACGAGCACGCACTGGAAGTCGCAACCATGGTGCTGAACGGCCAGATCAACACGCGCATCCTGGCCGCCTGCCGCGACCTGGACCTGCCGGCGGTCGGAATCAGTGGCGTCGACGCCGGGCTGATCCGCGCGCACAAACGCCCGCCGGTCAATGTGGAAGGACACGACGGCGGGCCGGTGGACTATGGCTTCGTCGGCGACATCGATTCGGTGGACGCGGACATCCTGCGAACCCAGCTGGAAAACGGCCTGGTACCGGTCATCAGCCCTCTGTCGGCGGATACCAACGGCACGCTGCTGAACATCAACGCGGATACCGTGGCCGCCGCGCTGGCCTCGTCACTGGGGGCCGAGAAGCTGATTCTCGCAACCGGCGCGCCGGGCATCCTCGAAGACCGCAAGGATCCGAAGTCCGTGATGTCCTACATCGACCTCGAGGGCCTGCAGCATCTTCGCGACAGCGGGGCGCTGGCCGACGGCATGCTGCCGAAGGCCGCGGCCATCGAGGCTGCGGTGCGCGGCGGTGTGGCACGCGTGCACGTAATTTCCTACCAGCTGCCGGACAGCCTGCTGCTGGAGGTGTTCACCAACGAGGGTACCGGCACCATGGTGGTTGCCAACATCAACAGCCTGTCGCCGGAAGAACAGGCGCCGGGGCAGTAGCGCGACGCCGAGGAACCGCTGATGAGCAGGTTATGGGACAAGGGCAAACCGCTGGACGAGCGCATCCTCGCGTACACCGCCGGCGAGGATCACCTGCTCGACGCGCGGCTGGTCGCCTGCGATGTGCGTGCGTCGATCGCACACGCGGCCATGCTGAACCGACAAAAGCTGCTGTCAGACGATGATTTCGCCGCGATCGAAGCGGGCCTGACCGAACTCGGCCGCGAGCACGCCGACGGCGGCTGGCAGATCAGCCTGGCCGACGAAGATGCCCACACCGCACTGGAGCAGCGCCTGACCGCGCGCATCGGCGAAGCCGGCAAGCGCATACACCTGGGACGTTCACGCAACGACCAGGTGCTCGCCGCGCTGCGCCTGTACCTGCTCGATGCAGCAGACCTGCTCGAGCAGCGGGCTGACTCAGTGGCCGATGCGCTGACCGCACTGGGCGAGCGAGAATCGGAGGTCGCACTGCCCGGCTACACGCACATGCAGCAGGCAATGCCGAGTTCCGTGCACCTGTGGGCCGAGGGTTTCGCCAGCGAGCTGCGCGACGACGCCGAAGGTATCGCGGCAAGCCGTCGGCGGATCTCGAAAAACCCGCTGGGCAGCGCGGCCGGCTATGGCGTGCCGGGACTGCCGATCGACCGGCAGCAGACGGCCGGCGAACTCGGCTTCGAGCAGGTACAAGAACCGGTCACCTCGGTGCAATTGTCGCGCGGCAAGGCAGAAGCGACGCTCAGCTTCGAGATCTGCCTGCTGCTGCAGGACCTCGGTCGGCTGGCCAGCGACCTGCTGCTGTTCTATACGCAGGAATTCGCATTCATCACGCTGCCCGACGAGATGACCACCGGCTCGTCGATCATGCCGCAGAAACGCAACCCGGACGTGCTGGAACTGGTGCGGGGTGCGACCGCGACCGCACAGGCGGCGCTGATCGAAATTCTCAACCTGCCGGCCAAGCTCGGCTCGGGTTACCAGCGCGACCTGCAACGGCTCAAGGCGCCGCTGTTCCGGGCCATCGACCTGGCGGACGATTCCTGCGCGATCATGGCGCAGCTGGTCGCCGGTATCGAATTTCTACCGGACAACATCGATCTCGACCCGGGCATCTATGCGGCCGGCCATGCGAATCGCCTGGTGCTGGAAGAAGGCCTGAGTTTCCGCGACGCGTACCGCCGGGTCGCAGAGGAACTGGATGACGATCTTGACGAACAGGTATAGCGCCCTCGCCCTGCTCGCGGTACTGCTCGCCGGTTGCGGCCTGAAAGGGCCGCTATACATTCCGCCGCCGGAAACCGAGCCCGAAGCGACGGCGGCACCGGCAGGCGCGGATCAGCCGGCTGACGCCGACACGTCCGAGAGCGAGTCGGAGAAGGAAAACGATGGCTGACAAACCGCAGCTGGTCCTGGTCGACGGTTCCTCCTACCTGTATCGCGCCTTTCACGCGCTGCCGGAGCTCAGCAACTCCGCAGGCGAACCTACCGGCGCGATTCACGGCGTGCTGAACATGCTCAACAAGCTGCAGCGCGAAACGGAAGGCTCGCACCTGGCCGTGGTGTTCGACGCGCCAGGCAAGACTTTCCGCGACGAACTGTTCAAAGAGTACAAGGCCAACCGGCCGCCGATGCCGGACGAGCTGCGCGCCCAGATAGAACCGCTGCTGGAAGCGGTCGAAGCCGACGGCCTGCCGCTGCTGCGCGTGCCGGGTGTGGAAGCGGACGACGTTATCGGCACGCTGGCGCTGCAGGCGCGCGACAGCGGCATGCAGGTCGTGATCGTCACCGGCGACAAGGACATGGCGCAGCTGGTCGACGCCAACGTCAGCCTGCTCGACACCATGCCACGCGGTCCAGACCGCAAGCCGCGGCCGACCGACGTCGACGGCGTGAACGAACGGTTCGGCGTGCGGCCGGAACAGATCGTCGACTATCTCGCGCTGGTCGGCGACAGCTCGGACAACATCCCGGGCGTACCCAAAGTCGGTGCCAAGACCGCGGCCGCGCTGCTCGAGCACTATGACCACGTGGCTGACATCCTCGACGATCTGGACGGCGTCGCGGCACTGCCGATCCGGGGCGCGAAAGGCCTGGCCGAGAGACTCGCGGAGCAGCGCGAAACGCTGGAGCTGTCACGCGAACTGGCGACCATCCGCTGCGATGTCGAGCTCGACGTACAAGCTTCGGAGCTCAAGCGCGGCGAGCCGGATCTGGAGCGACTGCGCGCGCTGTATGAGCGCCTGGAACTGCGGCGCCTGCTCGAGGCGCTGCCGGAATCGGCCGACGCGCCGCCGACCGGGCCCGCCGACGAGATTGAATATGCGGTCATCCAGACCGAGGCGCAGCTGGACGACTGGCTCGCTCGCATCGAACAGGCCAACTACGTGGCCTTCGACACCGAGACCGACAGCCTTAACTACATGCAGGCGCAGGTAGTCGGCCTGTCGTTTGCCGTCGCACCCGGCGAAGCCGCATACCTGCCGGTCGCACATTGCGGCCCGGACCAGCCCGCACAGCTCAATCGCGAGTTCGTGCTGGAGCGCCTGCGCGGCTGGCTGGAAGACCCGCAACGCGCCAAGATCGGCCACCACCTGAAGTACGACGCGCACGTACTGCACAACCACGGCATCGAGCTGGCCGGCATCCGCTGGGACACCATGCTCGAGTCATACGTACTCAACAGCGCCAGCAACCGGCACGACCTGGACACGGTGGCGCAGCAGTATCTCGGCGTCGAGACCATCCACTTCGAAGACGTCGCCGGCAAGGGCGCAAAGCAGATCACTTTCGACCAGGTAGCGCTGGACCAGGCCGCGCCATATGCCGCGGAAGACGCCGACGTGGCGCTGCGCCTGCACGAGGCGCTGTGGCCGCAGATCGAGGCGACCGGCCGGCTGGCCGACGTGTACCACGGCATCGAAGAGCCGCTGGTACCGGTGCTCAAGCGCATGGAAGAGAACGGTGTCCTGATCGACACGAAACTGCTGGGCGAACTCAGTCACGAGTTCGCCAGACAGATGCAGGAACTCGAACAGGCCGCGTTCACAGAGGCCGGGCACGAGTTCAATCTCGGCTCGCCCAAGCAGCTGCAGAGCATTCTCTATGAAGAGTTGAAGCTGCCGGTGCTGCGCAAGACGCCGAAGGGTCAGCCGTCGACCGCGGAAAACGTGCTGGCCGAGCTGGCCGAAGAGCACTCGCTGCCGAAGCTGATCCTCGAGTACCGCGCGCTGAGCAAGCTCAAGTCGACCTACACCGACAAGCTGCCGACGCTGGTCGACCCCGACACCGGGCGGATTCACACCTCTTATCACCAGGCCGTGGCGACGACGGGCCGGCTGTCGTCCTCCGACCCGAATCTGCAGAACATCCCGATCCGCCGCGCCGAGGGCCGACGCATTCGCCAGGCCTTTATCGCGCCCCGTGGTTACCGGATCCTGGCCGCGGATTACTCTCAGATTGAGCTGCGCATCATGGCGCACCTGTCAGACGACAAGGGCCTGCTCGAGGCCTTTGCGGCCGACCGGGACATTCATCAGAGCACCGCGGCCGAGGTCTTCGGGCTGTCGCTGGACGAAGTCAGCGCCGATCAGCGCCGTTCGGCCAAGGCGATCAACTTCGGACTGATCTACGGCATGTCGGCCTTCGGCCTGGCGCGGCAGCTCGGCATCGGCCGCGACGAAGCCCAGGAATACGTCGACCTGTACTTCGACCGTTATCCCGGCGTGAAGACGTACATGGACCGCACGCGCGAACAGGCCCACGAGCAGGGCTATGTCGAGACCGTGTTCGGCCGGCGGCTGCATCTGCCGGAGATCAACTCGCGCCAGGCGCAGCGGCGCCAGTATGCCGAGCGCAGTGCAATCAATGCGCCGATGCAGGGCACCGCGGCCGACATCATCAAGCGGGCGATGATCGAGGTGGCGCGATGGCTCAAGGCCGACGACATCGACGCCCGGCTGCTGATGCAGGTGCATGACGAGCTGGTGCTGGAAGTGCGGGCGAAACAGCTGGACGCAGTCAGCGAAAAACTCGTCGGGCTGATGGCCGGCGCGGCAGATCTCGCCGTGCCGCTGAAAGTCGCTGCGGACAGTGGCCGCAACTGGGACGAAGCCCACTGATTCCAGCGCTTTGCTGCATCGTAGCAGGCGGTTGAACTTTTGCGTTTAGACCCAATCTAAAACTTCGGGCGCAGGAAGCGCCCCCCGCTAACCTCCCTGAGCGGGTACAACAACCGGTCACCCCAAACCGGTTGAATTGGCCTCGGGCGTTCCCCTGTACTCCGCGCCCGAGGCCTTTTTTTCGCCCGCCAGGAACGCGCCCAGCGTGCCACGGGCCTCGCCCAGGCCCTGTTTCTTGACCGCAGAGAACAGCTGCACGCTGGCCTGTCCGTCCAGTTCCCGCTTGACCTCGGCCAGCGACCGGGCGGCCTCGGCACGCTTGAGCTTGTCGGCCTTGGTCAGCAGCACGTGCACCGGGCAGCCGATTTCGGCACACCAGTCGAGCATCTGCCAGTCGAAGTCCCCGAGCCCGCGGCGCACGTCCACGATCAGCATCAGGCCGGCCAGCGAACGGCGCTGTTCGAAATAGTCCACCAGCAGCCCCCGCCAGTGCTCCTGCAGCGCCCGGGACACGCGCGCATAGCCGTAGCCGGGCAGATCCACCAACCGGGCGCGCTCGTCCAGCTGGAAGAAGTTGATCAGCTGGGTGCGGCCCGGGCTCTTGCTGGTCCGGGCAAAGCCGCGGCGGTTCACGATCGCATTGATGGCGCTGGACTTGCCCGCATTCGAGCGCCCGGCGAAGGCCACCTCCCGGCCGCGGTCGGGCACGAACTGCTCCGCCTTGAAGGCACTCAACAGGAATCTGGCATCGTTGTAGCTGGCCATCGGCGGGGAATCCTGGTGGACGGGGCGCGCAGATATTGGTGTAAAATGCGCCGCTTTCCGCACTATAGCAAGGCCGGCTCCCGTTGCCGGGGGCTCCGATCCGTATGCGTAATCTCCTTCTCGACCTTCGCGTCGCGACAGTCCTGACCGCCCTGGTTTGCGCTTTCACGCTGTTCTGCAACACGGCTGCCGCAGAGGGCTCGGCCGAACGCGGCCAGCAGCGCGCCGCGACCTGTGCCGCCTGCCATGGCGCGGATGGCAACAGCCTGAACCCGGAATGGCCCAGTCTCGCCGGCCAGCATCCGAAATACATCGTCCGCTCGCTGAATTCCTACCGGCCCGGCGGCGGACGCAACAACGTGCTGATGCTCGGGCAGGTGAGCGCACTAAACGACCAGGACATGCAGGACCTCGCCGCCTATTACGCCACCAAGGGCATCCAGACCCGTACTGCAGACCCGGCCCTGGTCGACGCGGGCGAGCGTCTATACCGCGGCGGCAGTCGTGAGCGCGGCATCAGTGCCTGTATCGCCTGCCACGGGCCGACCGGGCGCGGCAACCCGGCGGCGATCTACCCGTCATTGTCGGGCCAGCACGCGGTCTACACGGCCAACCAGCTGCGGCTGTACAAGAGTGGCGAGCGGCAAAACGAAGGCAGCCAGCAGATGCGTAACATCGCGGCGGCCATGACCGAGGAAGACATACTCGCCGTGTCCTCGTATATCCAGGGGCTGCGCTGAGCGCGGCCGGGAGCAACCACATGAAGCTGCGCGCAAGTCTCTCCCTGTTACTGGCCAGCCTGGTGCTGGCCTGCGGCGGCAACGAGGAAGCCGCCGCCACCGCCAGCACTGCGCCGGCAGCTCCGGTCGTCGAACAGTCAGCAACGCCTGATGCGGCCGACACGGCTGGCGACGCGTTGGAAGCAGCTGCCGACGACGCGGCCGAGGCAGCCGGTGACGCGATCGATGCGGTCACCGAGTCGGCCGGCGATATGGCAGACGCGGTCGAAACCGACACAGCCGAGCTGATGGCTGCGGTTACCGAAGCAGCGCCGGACGGTGTACCGGCGCCGGTCAGAACCGACTGGCAGTACTCGAGCGGCAAGCATTTCTCGCAGCTGACCAGCGCCCAGGGCACTGCGGAACTGGCCGACGGCGTCGAAGTGGCCGAAGTCTTCTGGTACGGCTGCCCGCACTGCTTCAACTTCGACCCCTATGTCGAGAAGTGGAAGCAGGACCTGCCGGACAGTGTGAACCTGGTACGGCTGCCGGTCATGTGGAACCCCACCAACGAAATCCACGCGAGGATGTTCTACACGGCCGAGGCACTGGAAAAGCTCGACGAAATGCATCCGGCGTTTTTCCGCGCGCTGCACCTGGATCGCAAGACGCTGACCCGCGAAGACGATATTCGCGATTTCTTCGGCGACTACGGCGTGGATGCCGATACCTTCGACAAGACCTTCCGGTCCTTCGCGGTCGAGAGCAAGCTCAAACGTGCCAAGAACCTGACCGCCCGTTATCGCATTCGCGCGGTGCCGGTGATCGTCGTCAATGGCAAGTACCTGACCGACGGTCCCGAGATTGAGTCGTTCGACGACATGCTCGCGGTCGCCGCCGAACTGGTCGAGCGCGAACAGCAGGAACTCTAGGCCGGTATCCCGTCAGGCGCGACGCGTCGCCGAGGGCTCGCCGCGGGTCGCCACGGCCTCGCAGTTGATCCAGCCTGAATCGCCGTCCAGGTAACGTTCCTTTTTCCAGATCGGCACGCGTGCCTTCACTTCATCGATAATGTAGCGGCAGGCGGCGAAAGCCGCGTCGCGATGCGGCGCGCTGACGCCGACCCAGACGGCCAGATCACCCAGCTGCAGCGCGCCTACACGATGCACGCAGGCCGCGCGCTCGATGGCAAAACGCGCCAGCGCTTCATCGATGATGCGCTCGCCTTCTTTAACGCCAAGTGATTCGTAAGCCTCGTAGTCCAGGGCCCGGACTTCGCGGCCCTCGTTGTGATTTCGCACCCAGCCCTCGAAACTCGCGTAAGCGCCGCAGCTGGTATCGGACAGCAGCGCACGGCAGGCGTCGAGATCCAGCGCCTGATCGGAAAAGCGGAAGCTGTTCATCCGCCCGCAACCGGCGGGATGAAGACCACCGCGTCGCCGTCGGCCAGCGGTGTCTGCCAGTCGCCGAACTCGTCATTCACGGCCACCTTGAGCGGGCCGACATCCGGCAGCTCGTGGCGCGTGCGTACTTCTTCATAGAGCTCGGCCACGGTCGTGGCAGTCGTCGTCAGCTGCTCCCCGGTCAGGCCGATGTGCTCGCGCAGCACGGCGAAGTATTCGATGCGTATTTCATGCATGGGGCGGAGAACTTACCGCCGGGGCCGGACAGTGACAAGCGCGGCTCAGGAATCGGCGCCGATCAGCCGCTGGTAGTCCTCCGGCGTATCGATATCACCGGCTGCGTTACGCATCGGAACGGCACTGGGGTGTGCATCGGCCAGCAGGCGGCGCGCCCCGGTGTCGCCATGCAGCGCGAGAAGGCGTTCGCGCCAGGCCGACGGGAAAATCGCCGGCACGCCGACTCGCCCCCCCCACTCGGCCGCAGCTGGCTGCTCCGGCCCTCCCTGCCAGGCCGTTACCAGGGCATCGATATCGGTCGCGGTCAGCGCCGGCTGATCGGTCAGCAGCACCAGGATCGCCGCCGACTCGTCGCGCACTGCCCGCACGCCCTGGCGCAACGATGCGCCCATACCTTCACGCCAGGCCGGGTTATAGACACAGCGCGCCGGCTCGCCAGCCACCGCCGCGACCACGTCGGCCTGCGATGCACCGGTAACAACTACGACTCCGGCGTCGCACACGGGCGCCGCCAGCCGCAGCGCTCGCACCACCATTGGCAGGCCATCGACCGGCAGCAATTGCTTGCAGGCACCGTAGCGCCGGCCCGCACCGGCGGCGAGAATGACACCGGCAAGCGATAAGGCTTGCTCCGTTGAGGTATTTCGGGTCATGTTGCCTAGCCTAAGCAGCGCGGCAGGGTCCGTCCAACCTCGTCAATGCGCATTTTCCGCAGACCCGTACGCGCAAGCGCGAACTTCACTCCGCGCGCCGCAGTCGCCATTACTAAACAGACAGACTTGAAAAAAGGCTTCGCCATGACCCGGGACAATCGCATTCTCATCGTCGTCGATCCGACCACGGCCAGGCAGCCGGCTGTCGACCGCGGATTCAGGCTGGCTCGCCAGCTCGAAGCGCCGGTTGAACTGTTTGTCTGCCACTACGATGCGCGCTTCGCCGGCAACCGGCTGTTTGCCGGCGCCGAGCGGGCCCGCCTGCGTAGCGACGATCTCGAACACCAGCTCGGCTACCTGAGAAGCCTGGCCGCGGAGCATGCGACCGAGGCAGATGTTGTCGCGCTCCGGGTCGTCTGGGACACGCCGCTGGCAGAAGGGATCATTCGCGAATGCCTGCGCAGCGAACCGCGCATGGTCATCAAGGACACACACCATCACTCCGCAGTCGAGCGCAGCCTGTTCACCAATACCGACTGGCACCTGGTGCGCGACTGCCCGGTGCCGCTGTGGCTGGTCAAGCCCGGCGAGCTGGCCGAGGAGACGACAATCCTCGCGTCCGTGGACCCGATGCACGAACACGAGAAGCCGGGCGCGCTCGATGACGCGATCCTCGACCAGGCGTCAGCCCTTGCCGGTTCAATGCACGGCGACCTGCACGTCTATCACGGCTACGACGCCACGCCGGCCATCGCGCGCGCCGGGGCGCTGGCCATGACGCCGACACCGATCCCGGTCCAGGAACTCACACACAAGGTCGAGGTCGAGCACAAGGAAGCATTCGACGCGCTGCTGGCGGATCGTGGCCTGGCGGAGGACCGCTGCCACCTGCTGGCCGGATCCGTATTCGAGCTACTGCCCAAGCTGGCTCGCAAGCTCGACGCGAGTGTCGTGGTCATGGGCTCGATTGCCCGCGGACGCCTGCAGCAGGCGGTTGTCGGCAGCACCGCCGAGCGCGTGCTCGAGCACCTGCCCTGCGACCTGCTGATCGTCAAGCCGGACGGCTTCCGCAGTGAAGTCACCTACAAGGCGCAGGCGGCCGACTTCGAAACCCTGCTCGAAGACCATCCGACCTGAGCCCGTCCAGCGCCGGCGGCTGGCGAGCGTCAGCGCCGCCGTTGTATCGTGTCGCAATGCACGATCCGCAGCCTGTCACGCAGCCCGACGAAAGCAGCTTGCGCGCCGCAGAGCTCGAGGCGCTGCTGGATGCCGCGGTCGACGGCATCATCGTCAGCGATATTGAAGGCAGGATTCTGCGCTTCAGTCGCGCGGCCGAGAAAATGCTCGGCTACCGCGCTGCCGAGGTCATCGGCCATACGGTCGACATGATCATGAACGACCGCGATGCACGGTCGCATCAGCGCTATATGGACAACTACCTCAACACCGGCAAGCGCAAGATCATCGGCATCGGTCGGGAAGTCGTCGCGAAGCGCAAAGACGGCAGCACCTTCCCGGTCGCGCTGTCCATAGGCGAGGCGCGCTTCGGCGACCAGCGCCATTTTGTCGGTCTGATTCGCGACCTGACGGCACAGCAGGCCGCTGAAGAAGAAGCCATGCGGCGTCGCGAGCAGCTGAGTCACGTGGGCCGGCTGACCGTAATGGGAGAAATGGCCGCAGCCATGGCGCACGAACTGAACCAGCCGCTGAGTGCAATCGCCAACTACTCCGGCGCCTGCCTGCGCCTGCTGGACCGCGACGAAACCTGCGGGGAAGAAATCGTTCAGGCGCTGGGTTCAATCGACAAGCAGGCGCACCGTGCTGCCGAGGTCATCCAGCGAATCCGTGACTTCGTGCGAAGCCGAGCCGTGAAGCGCGAACCAGTCGAAGTCAACGAGATGATCGCCGAGATCCTGCCGTTGGCCGCGATGGACGCGAAGGCCAACCACACCGACCTGCGCATTCGCATCGACAAGGACCTGCCGACAATCATGGTCGATCGGGTCGAAATCCAGCAGGTTGTGCTGAACCTCGTGCGCAACGGCATTGATGCGATGAGCGACGTGCCGGAGCCCGACCGTCGGCTGGATCTGCGGGTCTGGCTCGAGGATGCCGAGCACATCCGCATTTCGATCACCGACCGGGGAACCGGCGTGTCCGATGTGGCGGCCGAGCAGCTGTTTACACCCTTCTTCACGACCAAGGGCTCCGGCATGGGCCTGGGTCTGGCAATCAGCCGGTCTATAATCAAAGCGCACGGCGGACGCCTGGAGTTCGAAAACAACCCGATCTGCGGCGCGACTTTCTACATACTGCTGCCCACGCGCATCGAGTCGGCGGGCTGACTGCAACATTGAGCGAAGCGACTGTTTTTGTTGTCGACGACGACCAGGCCGTCAGGGATTCCCTGGGCCTGCTGCTGCGTTCGGTCGGTATGGAGTATCGTCTGTTCGAGAATGGACAGGCCTTTCTGGACGCCTACCAGGATGACTGGCACGGCTGCATGGTGCTGGACATCCGCATGCCCGGGCTCAGTGGCATGGAGTTGCATCGGCAACTGCTCGACCGCCATGCCACCATCCCGGTGATTTTCGTGACCGGCCACGGTGACGTGCCGATGGCGGTCGAGGCACTGCAGAACGGCGCTTTCGATTTCATTCAGAAGCCGTATCGCGACCAGGAACTGCTCGACCGCATCAACCAGGCGCTGAGCTGGGACGAAGAGCACCGCTCCGAAGCGGACCAGAAGCGCGAACTGCAGACCCGGCTGGCGAGCCTGACGCCCAGGGAGCGCGAAGTCATGCAATGCGTGGTCCGGGGCCTCGCGAACAAGGTCATTGCGATGGACCTGGAACTCAGTCAGCGTACGGTAGAAATCCACCGCGCACGGGTCATGGAAAAGATGCAGGCACGCTCGCTGGCCGAGCTGGTGCGAATGTCGATGCTGGTCCAGGGCGTAGACTAGTCAGCAAACCGGGAGACAGGAATACAAAGATGAGTGAAGAAGCCCAGAACGACGAGCAGGTTCGTGCGCGGCTGATGGCCGCGAAGGCGGAACTGTCACGCCGGGTCGACCGGATTCACGAACACGCACGCGATCCGCTGGAGGCTGACTCCTCGGAACAGGCTGCCCAGCTGGGCAACGTGCAGGTCGTGTCGGCGCTGGAGACTGAAGCGGTCGAGCAGCTGGCCGAGATCGACGCGGCGCTGCAGCGCCTGGAACTCGGCCAGTACGGGCAGTGCCTGGACTGCGGAGAACCGATCAGCGAGGGTCGCCTGGAGGCGATGCCCGCGGCGACGCTCTGCGTCAGCTGCGCGGAGACGCCAAACGCCGGCTGACTCCAACGCGTCTCAGCGAGCGTTCTCCGGTGGCCCCTTGAGCTCCACGAGATTGCCGTCCGGGTCGCGAAAATAGATCGACGGCCCGAACCCGTCAGCTCCGTAACGCCGCGCCGGTGCCTCCGGCGCGCAGCCGGCAGCCGATAAGCGCGCGCGGATCGCGTCCGGCTCGAAGTCATCGACTCGCAGGCAGAAATGATCCAGGTTGTGCTCGCGCGATGGTGGCTTGTCGATCGCGAGTATGTCGATAAGCGCGGCCCCGGCGCGCAGCTGCACCAGCCGAATGGAGGCATCGATGCGCCGCTCTTCGCGGCAGCCCAGCGTGTCGATATAAAACTTCACCAGGCGTTCGGCGTCGGCGCTGCGCAGCACCACGTGATCCAGGCCGACCAGCTGCATCAGGCAGTTTCCTTTAGCTCGGCCGCGGCCGGAGGCCAGTTGTAAGGATCCCAGGCAACGGGCGCGCGTTCGAGGTAGTCCAGCAACAGGTCGAGAAAGCGCTCAGGCGCGAGCCCCGACGCGTCGCAGCCATCCAGGTACAGCCGCGGCGCGACCTCGGTCACC
>CBFCXA010000005.1:0-25960 GCA_965601985.1 uncultured Chromatiales bacterium
GCACCGAGAGCGGCCGCGCACATGAGTGCCAGCTGAAGCGAGGTCATGGTCGCGAGCGTGCCCCAGCCGGCGGCACCCAGCGCCATCACGCCCATGAAGCTGGCGATGAATACGGCCAGGCCACGGGCCCGCACCCAGGCCGGCAGCGCCAGCTGCGCGGTGACCTGCAGCGTAGACTGCGCACTGATCCAGCTGGCGCCCAGGCCGAACATCGCCAGGCCGAGCAGCGGCAGATTGCGGATCCAGGCCAGCGCGATGCTGGCAAGCACCACGCCCAGCGTGCCGAACAGGATCACCGCATCGGCGCTGAAGCGGCTGCGCAGCGCCGGCAGGAACAGGCCCGTGGCGACCGCGCCGGCACCGATGCAGCCGAGCAGCACACCATAGATCTGCGGACCCTGGCCCAGCCCGGTCTTGACGACCAGCGGCAGGAACGCCAGCGGCGCGCTCATCGCGGCGAACAGGCCGACGCCGCGGAGAATCACTGCATGCAGCTCTTTCGCCTGGCGGACATAGCGCAGGCCCGAGCGCATCGAGCCGACGAACCGTTCGTTGGGCAGTGAACTGGCCGGCTGCTCGCTGCGCCAGCTGTAAATCACCAGGATTACCGCGGAGAAGCTCGCCGCATTGATCAGGAACACGATACCGGGCCCGGTCACGGCCAGGATCGCGCCGGCAAGCGCGGGGCCGAGGGCGCGAGTCGCGTTGAAGGCGATGGAGTTCAGTGTGATCGCTGCGGTCAGCTCGTCGCGCGGCACCAGGTCGGGGATCAGCGCGGAGAAGGCGGGCATCATCATGGCCGCGCCGCAACCCATGCTGAGCGTCATCACCAGCAGCAGCCATTCGTTGGTAATGCCGGCGAGTGTCAGCAGCCCCAGGCCGGCGGCGGTTATCGACAGCCAGAGCTGAGTGCCGATCAGGTAGCGGCGCCGGTTGAAGATATCGGCCAGTGCGCCGGCGGGGAGGGTGAGCAGGAACAGCGGCAGCAGCATCGCCGCCTGCACCAGCGAGACCATGAACGGGTCCGGTGCCAGCGTGGTCATCAACCAGGCGGCGCCGACGTCGTGCATCCACGAACCCATGCTCGATACGATCAGCGCCAGCCACAGCGCCCGGAATACCGGCCGGCGTAACGGAATCATTGCCGAGCTGTGGACTGCCTGCTCGCTCATCTAAGCCTTACCTCGGGGGCGTCGGACACTAGCACAGTGGTATTTCCGCGTCGCTGAGCTTCGTCGTGCAAGCGTTCCGGAGACTACGGTACTATCCGACACCATGTCCGTTATCGTGAAATCGGTGGCCGACGCCGAGGCGCTGGTCGGCCAGGAGATCGGCGTTTCGGATTGGATCGAAGTCGACCAGGCGCGCATCGACCTGTTCGCGCAGGCGACCGACGACCACCAGTGGATACACGTCGACACCGAGCGTGCGAGTCGCGAGTTGCCGATCGGTTCCACGATTGCCCACGGTTATCTGCTGGTGTCGCTGATGCCGGCGCTGATCGACAACTTCGTTAGCTTCGAAGGCGTGGAGCGCGTGATCAACTACGGCCTGAACAAGGTGCGCTTCAAGAACATGGTGCCGTCCGGCAGCCGTGTCCGGCTGCGCAGCAAGCTGGTGTCCGCGCGTCGCCGCGCCGGGGCTCTGCAGGCTATCCTCGAGAACCGCATCGAGATCGAGGGCCAGTCCAAGCCGGCCTGCGTGGCCGAGTCGATTGCCATGTATTTCTTCGCCGAGGACTCTTCGGGCGCCTAGCTGGCCGCTGCGAGCAGGTCGAGAATCTCGGCGTGCACGGCTGCGTTGGCAGCCACCAGCAGGTCCTCGCTGTGCTCCGGGTCGAAGCGTTCGAAACAACTCTCCAGCGCACTGCCGTCCAGCCGACTCACAACCCCACCGGCGGCCTGGACCACGTAAGCCAGCGCACCCCAGTCGAGCATGTCGCCGCCCTGGCAGGCAAAGGCCGAGATGCCGCCGGTGAACAACGCGTTCAGGTTGTCCAGACCGCGCGCCGGATCGTCGTCCTCGACCACGTCGAAGGCATCGAAGACGGGTCTCAGCGCGCTTACCACGCCAGGCGCACCATAAGTCAGGCAGGCGCGTCGGGCCGGCGGCAGTGTCAGGGGGCGCATCGCCGCCAGGCGCGGGTCGTCACGCTGACCGGTCAGGGCGATGGCGTCGACCGCGAGGTAGAAGACTCCGCGCGCGGGCACGTAACTGATAACGCTGCGCAGGCGCGCCGCATGGCTGATGCTGAGCATGATGTCCCAGCCGTCCCGCTGGCCCTGGTAGAGGAAGGTCCCGTTGACCGGGTCGAGATGCATGACGGTTTCGGCATCGCCCGGAAAGTATCCGGTATTGGCCGACTGGGCGGATTCTTCGCCGAAGAACCCGAGTGCCGGATCGCGGGCCAGCGTGGCGACTTCAAAATAGTTCTGAATCGCCAGGTCGGCGTCGGTAATCGCCTGTGTCCACGGATTGACGCCGGGTTTGGCCTGCGGACCGCGCACCTGCGGCTGAATGGCCAGCGCATAGTCGCCGGCCGCGACCAGCAGCGGCAGGTAATAGTCGACCAGCCGGCGCAGTTCGGGCGCGTTCAACGGCCGGGTGTGCGGCGGCTCAGCCGAGTTCTGACTGCAGCGCTTCGAGGTAGGCGCGTATGCGGGCCGCGTTGGCGCCCATGTCACCCATGCCGACACGGGATTTCGAGCGCACGTCCACCGCGGTCGTATCGCCGGACGCGCTGACCCGAATGACTACGTCATCGCGGAACCGGAACCAGGTCGTGGTCTCGGTTGCCTCGATCCTGCCGAGTGCTCCATCGGCCGACACGATTTCCCAGCCCATGCTGCGCGCCGCGGCCTCGGCGGCGCTGAACACCTCATCGCGCGGCCGCTGCAATTGCAGCGTCTCGAGGTCCGGAAACGCCTCCTGTTGCTGGGCCGCAGTTTCGGCGCCGGCGTACTCGGGCGGGTTCTGGGCGCCGTCGGCCTCGCGCAGCGCAACGACCTTGTCGAAGGCCGGCGGGTTTGCGAGGTCGGTGGTGATGTCATGGATCGGCGGCGCGCCGCCGCTGCTGCTGAAGCCGCCATAGCTGATCGCGACCAGCGCCGCGGCACCGATGAACGCCCCCCAGACGCGGCCCGGCGAGTGGGCGCCGCCGCTGCCCTTGCTGAGCAGCAGGCCGATCAGCAGGACGAGCAGCGCCAGCAGGCAGACCAGCGCGCCGATGCCGAAAGCGCTGAATGCGCTGATCGGCGACAGCCCGATTCGCGCGCCCAGCAAGCCAATCGCAGCCGCGCCGAGGCCGAGTCCGGCGAACCAGCTGCCGATACCGCACCAGCCGGTGCCGCGTGCGGATTTCTGCTCGGTTGCATCTGCCATGTTGTTCTCCGGTTCGGGGATCAGCGTGAAGCATATGCCAGAGCGGCGCGAATTGCCCGCAGCCGCCGTTGGCGCGCCGATCGCCTAAACTAGCGCGATGGATGAATTGCTGGCCGACCTGATCGGCGTGCTCGAGCTCGAGCCGATCGAGCTGAACATCTTTCGCGGCGAAAGCCGCGACATCGGCAGCCCGCAGGTGTTTGGTGGCCAGGTGCTGGGCCAGGCGCTGATGGCCGCCAGCCGCAGCGTGCCCGACCGCGCCGTGCATTCGCTACACGCGTATTTCCTTCGCCGCGGTGATCTGAACGCGCCGATCATCTACCAGGTCGACCCGGCGCGTGATGGCGGCAGTTTTTCGAACCGGCGTGTCGTGGCCATCCAGCATGGCGAGCAGATTTTCAACATGGCGTCGTCGTTTCATATCGCCGAGGCCGGACTCGAGCACCAGTTCGCTGCGCCCGATGTGCCTGGCCCCGACAGTCTGCCGGACATCGTCACCGCCCGGGCCTCGGAGATCGAGAAGCTGCCCAGGCGGGTGCGTGCGCTGCTCGAGCACCGGCGTCCTTTCCATGTGCGGCTGGTACCGGGCAGCGAAAACTCTGATCAGTTCCGCCCGGTCAAGGCCGTATGGATGCGTGCGATCGACCGGCTGCCCGACCGGCCGGCCCTGCACGCGGCGTTGCTGGCCTACCTGTCGGATTACGAATTGCTCGGCACAGCGGTGATCCCGCATGGCGAGGCGCGCATGCTGCAGGGGAACCTGCAGATGGCCAGCCTCGACCATGCGATGTGGTTCCACCGGCCCTGCCGCGTGGACGATTGGCTGCTGTTCTCGTTCGACAGCCCGAGTGCATCGGGCGCGCGCGGCCTGGCGCGCAGCCAGGTCTTTACCCAGAACGGTGCGCTGGTCGCGTCGACTGCGCAGGAGGGCCTGATCAGGCCTCGTTGAGTGCGTCCCGATACAGCGCGGCGCGCTCGATGTAGCGTTCCGCGGTTTTTGGCAGGCGCGCAATTTCCTCATCGGTGAGTTCGCGTGCGACCCGTGCCGGTGAGCCGAGCAGCAGTACGCCCTCGGGGAAGCTCTTGCGCTCGGTAACCAGCGCACCGGCGCCGACCAGGGAGTTCGGGCCGATGACCGCATGGTTGAGCACGACTGCGCCGACACCGATCAAACTGTTCTGCCCGATCCGACAGCCGTGCAGCATGACCTTATGGCCGATGGTGACCATCTCTTCGAGCAGCATCGGCGCGCCCGGGTCGGTGTGCAGTACCGAGCCGTCCTGCACGTTGACCCCCCGCGACAGCGTTATCCGCTCGACGTCGCCACGCACCACCGCGCCGAACCAGATGCTCGTCTGCGGGCCGAGCTCGACGTCGCCGATGACCACCGCGCCGGGCGCGACATAGCTGTCGGCCGCGATGCGTGGCCGGCGCCCGTCTATCTGGTAAATCATCTGATCAGCCGCCGCTGGCCTGGCGCGCGACGGCCTCGGCGGCCTTTTTCACTGCCTCCGGATCACCGACGAATTCGCGGCTCCTGGGGCTCAGGTCGTCGTTGAGTTCGTAGAGAATCGGTACGCCGGTCGGGATATTGAAGCCGGTGATCTCGTCGGCGGAGATGTTGTCCAGCATCTTGACCAGTGCTCTCAGGCTGTTGCCGTGCGCGGCGATCAGCACGTTGTCGCCGGCTTTGAGCCGTGGCGCGATACTCGCCTCCCAGTAAGGCTGCACCCGATCCAGCGTGGTCTTCAGCGACTCGGTCGCCGGCAGTGCGTCGATGCCGGCATAGCGGGGGTCGTGGCAGGGGTGACGTTCGTCGTCTTCGGCCAGCGGCGGCGGCGCGATGTCGTAACTGCGCCGCCAGATATGCACCTGCTCATCGCCGTGCTCGGCGGCAGTCTCGGCCTTGTTCAGGCCCTGCAGTGCGCCGTAATGTCGCTCGTTGAGTTTCCAGCTGCGCTCGACCGGAATCCACATCAGGTCCATCTCGTCGAGCATCAGCCACAGCGTGCGAATTGCGCGCTTGAGCACCGACGTGTACGCGAGGTCGAAGCGAATGCCGAGTTCGTTCAGCTGGCGGCCGGCATCGCGGGCCTCGGCGACGCCTTTCTCGGTCAGATCGACGTCGGTCCAGCCGGTGAACAGGTTTTCCAGGTTCCAGATGCTCTGGCCGTGGCGGCAGAGTACGAGTTTGCCGGGCATGACGGGCTCCTAATTTTCTCTGGCAGTAGTGTAGCGGTTCGTTCGGTTCAGCACAGATGCCGGGCGGCCAGGTACTCGTGCGACTGCATCTCGCGCAGTCGTGAGATAGTGCGCTCGAACTCGCGAACCAAGCGCTGGCCGGAGTAAAGCTCGTCGATCGGGCAGGCTGCCGAGATGATCAGTTTGACGCGACGGTCGTAAAACTCGTCTACCAGTGCGATGAAACGGCGGGCTTCGTTTTCCTTCAGGTGATCGAGTGGCGGAACCTCACTGAGCAGCACGGTCTGGAAACTGCGGGCGATTTCTATGTAGTCGTTCTGGCTGCGCGGGCCGCCGCACAGCGCATCGAAGGTGAACCAGACGACGCCGTCGGCGCGTCGGCGCGTCGCGATGTCACGGCCCAGCACCTCGAGTTGCTGGTCGCGCGTGCCGGTATCGGGTGCAATCTCGCCGAAGTAGCGTTCGAGGTTCTGCTCGGCCTGCGCGGTCAGCGGTGAATGATAGATGTCGGCCTGCTTGAGCACGCGCAGGCGATAGTCGGTTTCGCCGTCGACTTCGACGACCTCGGTGTGTGTCTCGATCAGCTCGATCGCGGGCAGGAACTTCTGGCGTTGCAGCCCGTCCGCGTAGAGCTCTTGCGGTGGAATGTTCGAGGTCGCGACCAGGCAGACCTGGCGCTCGAACAGGCCGCGGAGCAGGCGCCCCAGAATCATCGCGTCTCCGATGTCGGATACGAAAAACTCATCGAAACAGATTACCCTGGCCTGGCCGGCCAGCTCCTCGGCGACCACGTCCAGCGGGTCCCGGCGCTGGTCAGTGTCGCGCAGTCGCCGGTGGACGCGGTACATCAGCCGATGGAAGTGAGCGCGCAGCTTGTCTTCAAACGGCAGGCTGTCGAAGAACAGGTCCATCGCAAACGTCTTGCCCCGGCCCACGCCGCCCCACAGGTAGGCGCCGGGCGGCGGCGGGTCGCTGGCGCCGAGCAGGCGGCGGCGCAGGCGCGCCAGTCGGCCTGACGTGGCCGGACGTGCGACCAGGTCGCTGCGCACGCGCTCGAGCACGTCGATCGCGCGGCGCTGCGCCGGGTCTTCGCGATAGCCGTTGTCGGCCAGTGCGCGCTGGTAGTCGCTGCTCAGGCTCATGGTTCCCGCCCCGGATTCTCGTCCATGCTTTCAGGCCATGGGGTCGGCCGGAAGCTTAGCCGCTGGCGAGGTCGGGTCAAGGAACCGCGGTGCTAAACTAGCCGCCGTTTTGCTGCAGGAAAACGGTCTGAGCGCATGAGCGAGCGAGAGTCGATGGAATTCGACGTGGTAGTTGTCGGTGCCGGCCCCTGCGGGCTGGCCGCGGCCTGCCGGCTGATGCAGCTGGCCGCTGATGCCGGCAGCGAACTCAACGTCTGTGTGGTCGAGAAGGGCTCCGAGGTCGGCGCGCATATTCTCTCCGGCGCGGTATTCGAGCCGCGACCGCTGAACGAACTGTTTCCGGACTGGCAGTCGATGGGTGCCCCGGTGAACGTGCCGGTGCAGCGCGACGACTTCTTTTTTCTGTCCGGCGAGCAGGGCGGCTGGCGGGTGCCCGATTTCCTGGTACCGAAGCCGGCACGCAATCACGGCAATTACATCATCAGCCTCGGCGAGTTGTGTCGCTGGCTGGGGGAGCAGGCGGAAAACCTCGGCGTCAATATCTTCCCGGGCTTCGCCGCCGCGGAGGTGCTGTACGAGGATGACCGCGTCGTCGGCGTTGCGACCGGAGACATGGGGCGCGGGGCCGACGGCGAACCGAAGCCGTCGTTCGAGCCCGGCTACGAATTACGCGCGCGCTACACGATTTTCTCTGAAGGTTGTCACGGCAGCCTCGGCAAAGAGCTGATGCAACGCTATGACCTGCGCCGGGATTCGGATCCTCAACACTACGGCATCGGCCTGAAAGAAGTCTGGACCATCGACCCGGAACGGCACGAGGAGGGCCTGGTCGTGCATTCGCTGGGCTGGCCGCTGGACAATGCGACCGAGGGCGGCGGCTTCCTCTACCACGCGCGTGACAAACAGGTGTATCTCGGTCTGATCGTGGCCCTGAATTACAAGAACCCTTTTCTCAGCCCGTTCGAGGAGTTCCAGCGCTGGAAGCAGCATCCGCGCATCCGCCGGTATCTGGAAGGCGGCACGCGGGTCAGTTACGGCGCGCGCGCCGTCAACAAGGGCGGGCTGCAGTCGCTGCCCAAGCTGGTGTTTCCCGGCGGCCTGCTGGCCGGTTGCGATGCCGGGTTTCTGAATGGTGCCAAGATCAAGGGTTCGCATACCGCGATGAAGACCGGCATGCTCGCGGCAGAGTCGGTGTTTGCCGCGCTGGCCGGCGACGCGGCGGATGTGCTGGATAGTTTCCCGGCCGCGGTGGAATCTTCCTGGGTCTATGAGGAACTGAATCGGGCGCGCAATTTCGGTCCGGCGCAGAAGAAGTTCGGCAGCTTTTTCGGCGCGGCCTTCGCCTGGGCGGATCAGAACCTGTTCGGCGGCAAGCTGCCGTTCACGCTGCGCAGCCCGGCACCGGATCACGCTGCCCTTACGCCGGCCGAAGACGCGCAGCCGATCGAGTATCCGAAGCCGGACGGCAAGATCAGTTTCGACCGACTGTCGTCCGTGTTCCTGTCGAGCACCAATCACGAAGAGGATCAGCCCTGCCACTTGCAGCTCGCGGACCCGGAGATACCGATCCACGTCAACCTGCCGCGGTGGGCGGAACCGGCGCAGCGTTACTGCCCGGCCGGCGTGTACGAAGTACTGACCGGCGACGACGGCGCGCCGCGTTTCCAGATCAATGCGCAGAACTGCGTGCACTGCAAGACCTGCGACATCAAGGATCCGTCGCAGAATATCAACTGGGTGGTGCCCGAGGGCGGCGGCGGACCGAATTACTCGGGCATGTAGTGTTCAGTCGCGCTCGTCGACAACGACGGGCGAGTCGAGTGTCGCATCGTCGAGGCGCACCGTATCGCCATCGAGTGCCAGGCGGCCGGCTGCGAACCATTCGATGGCCCGCGGATAGATCAGGTATTCGCCGGCTTGCACGCGCTCGCGCAGCGTGTCGACCGTGTCATCCGCGCGGACCGGGATCCGGTACTGAATGATCGAAGGCCCAGCGTCGAGTTCCGGTACGACGAAGTGCACGGTCGAGCCGTGCCAGGCGTCGCCGGCGTCAAGCACGCGCCGGAAAGTGTTCAGACCGCGATATTTCGGCAACAGCGACGGGTGCACATTGAGCATGCGGCCCCGGTAGGTCTCGACCCCGACCGCCGGCAGGATACGCATGAAGCCAGCCAGGACGACCAGTTCCGGTTGGCTGTCTGCCAGCGCTTCGATCAGCGCGTACTCTGCCTGCTTGCGACTCGCGTAATCCCGGTAGGGCACGGCCTGCGCCGGAACGCCGGCGCGGCGGGCGCGCTCCAGGCCGAAGGCATCGGCGCGGTCGCTGAACACCCCGCAGATATCTATGTCCAGCCGGCCGGCGTCTCGTTCGTCGATGATGGCCTGTAAGTTGGTGCCGCCGCCGGATACCAGCACGGCGGTGCGCAGTGCGCGGTTGTTTGAACTCATGCCTGCGTCTGGACGCACCCGCTGCCAGCGCCGATCGCGCCGATGCGGAAGACGCGCTCACCGGATTCCTCGAGCAGCGTGGCCGCGGCATCGGCGCGTTCCGCCGGCACGACCGCAACCATGCCGATGCCGCAGTTGAAGGTGCGCAGCATTTCGTCGTCGGCGATCCGGCCTTCGCGCTGCAGCCAGTCGAATACGGCCGGCCGATGCCAGCTGCCCGGGCGCAGCAGCGCATCGCAATCCGCCGGCAGCACGCGCGCTAGATTCTCGGGCAGGCCGCCCCCGGTGATATGGGCCAGCGCGTGCACGGGTTCGCTGCCTATGAGCGACAGCAGCGAGCGCACATAGATGCGCGTGGGCTCCAGCAGCGCATCACCGAGCGAGCCCGACTCGAACCTCGCGGCCGGGTCGTGTCCGCCGTCGTCGAGAATACGGCGAATCAGCGAGTAGCCGTTGGAATGCGGACCGGAGGAGGCGAGGCCCAGCAGCTGGTCGCCGGGCTGAACCTGCTTGCCGTCGATGATCGCGTCGCGTTCGACCACGCCAACGCAAAAACCCGCCAGGTCGAGTTCGCCGTCCGCATACATGCCCGGCATTTCGGCCGTTTCGCCGCCGAGCAGGGCGGCGCCGGCCTGCCGGCAGCCTTCGGCGATGCCGTTGATGACTTGCTCCGCGGCGTCCACGTCCAGACGGCCGGTGGCGTAGTAATCGAGAAACAGCAGCGGTTCCGCGCCCTGGACGATCACGTCGTTCACGCACATCGCGACAAGGTCGATACCGACCGTGTCCAGGCGCCCGAGCCCGATGGCGAGCTTCAGCTTGGTGCCGACGCCGTCGGTGCCGGCGACCAGTACCGGGCGCTGATAGCGCTGGGTGTCGAGTTCGAACAGTCCGCCAAAGCCGCCGATGCCGCCGAGTACGCCGTCGCGCAGGGTGGAGCGCACGGCCGGCTTGATCCGTTCGACCAGCGCATTGCCCGCATCGATGTCGACGCCGGCATCCTTGTAGGACAGGGGCTTGTTGGCAGTCATCCGCGCGGATCCGCAGCCGGGGCGCCGGTATAATAGTGCAAATGATCCATCACCCGATATCTGCCGCGGTCGCGCGCAGCGCAGGCCGTGCCTGGCTGCTTGCGCTGTGCCTTGCGGCCGGCTTCGCGATGCCGGCTCATGCCGCGCAACTGATTGACCTGTACAGCGCCGAAGTCGACGTCAGCGCGCCCCGGCAGGATCTGAACGCGGCCTTTGCCGATGCGCTGGCACAGGTCGTGGTCAAGGTGACCGGACAGCGTGCAGGCGAAGTAGCGGCCAGCCTGCCGGCCCTCGGTGATCCGGGGGCCCTGGTTCAACAGTATCGCAACGTGGCGCCGGACCGCTTGTCGGTAGGTTTCGATGCCGAAGCCCTGCGCCGGGCGCTGGACGCGGCGGGTCTGCCAGTCTGGGGTGCCGAGCGGCCGGCCACGCTGGTCTGGCTCGCGGTGGATGCAGGCCGGGGTCAGCGCAGTATTCTCGCGGCTGCTGACGAGGCGCTGCCGACGCCCGACGCCGGTGACGATCCGGCCGTGGCCGCGCGTACGCTGTTGCTGGATGCCGCCGCGGCCCGCGGACTGCCCCTGGTACTGCCGCTGGTCGACGCCGAAGATCTGCAGCTGGTGAACTTCGCAGACCTGTGGGGCGATTTCACCGACCCGGTGCTGGAAGCCTCGCGACGCTACCGGGCCGATGCGGTGCTGATCGGTCGCGCCCGTGGCTCCGATCCGGAGACTGCGCAGGTGCGCTGGTCGCTGCTGATCGGCGACGAACGCATCGACTGGAACGGCAGTGTTGCTTCCGGTCCGGACGAAGCAGCCGAATTGCTCGCGGCCCGGCTGGCGGCCGGGCCCGGCACTGCGCGTGCGATGCTGGTCGCAGTCGACGGTATCGACAGCCTGGCCAGCTACGGCAATGTCACGCAGTATCTGTCTGCGCTCAGCAATGTCGATGCCTGCGAGGTCGTCGAGGTTTCCGGCGATCGGGTCCTGTACAACCTGAGGGTGCGTGGCGATGCCGACCAGCTGATGCGGGTCATCGCGCTGCGCCGACTGCTGCAGCCGGTCGATCCGGTGCCGGGTGGCGCGGCAGCGGACCTGTACTACAGCGTCATCGGCGGCTGAACCGGCGCCACGGGCTGCATGTTCAAGCTTGCCTATATTCCGAATGCGATCTGTTTCGTCCGCATTGCACTGATCGTGCCGATCATCGGTTCGCTGCTGGCCGGCAACTATTCGGCGGCACTGGTATTGATTCTGCTGGCCGGCTTTTCCGACGGACTGGACGGTTTCCTGGCCAAGCGCTTCGACTGGCGCACACGCCTCGGCGGCATCCTCGATCCTTTTGCCGACAAGTTGCTGCTGGTCTCCGTATTCGTCGCCCTGGCCTGGCTGGAAGTGACGCCGCTGTGGCTGACCGCGGTCGTAATCGGGCGTGACCTGGTAATCGTGATGGGCGCGCTGGCCTACAACTACCTGATCGGCGAAGTACGGCCCGAGCCCACACGCATCAGCAAACTCAACACCGCGCTGCAGCTGCTCTACGTGTTGCTGGTGCTGACGCAGGCGGCCAGTGAGTTGCCGCTGGACGTACCGGTCCTGCTGGCCGGCGCCGGCGTGATGGTCAGCAGCGTGGTGTCCGGGCTCGATTACGTGCTGACCTGGGGCGGACGCGCCCGCGCGGTCCGCGCCTAGGCAGGTCGTGGAACAGCTGCCCCTGCAGGTCGGGCCGGCGGACTTCGCCGTATTCGACAATTTTCTGCCCGGTCCGAATGCGGCGCTGGTGCATGCGCTGAAAGAAATCGCGAGTCTGCGCCAGCGGGCGCTCTTATGGCTCTGGGGTGCGGAAAACAGCGGACGCAGTCACCTGCTGCAGGCCACCGCCGCCGCGGCCGATGAGGCCGGACATCGGGCCGCCTACCTGCCGCTTGCGGCGGGCGGCGGCCTGTCGCCGGATGCGCTGGCCGGCTTCACCGGCCTGGATGTGGTCTGCATCGACGATCTCGACCAGATCGCCGGCCAGCCGGACTGGGAGCGCAGTCTGTTCCGGCTCTATGAAGGACTGCGTGCAGCCGGCGCGCGGCTGGTAGTCGCTGCCGATCGCGGCCCGCTGCATGTCGGCCTGGCGCTGCCTGATCTAGTCTCGCGCATGACCTCCGGCGCGACTTTCCGGGTGCAACCCTTGCCGGATGCAGACAAGCTCGCAGCACTGCGTCACCGGGCCAGCTGGCGCGGCATCGAGCTGCCCGAGGAAACCGCGCGCTATTTGATGACGCGGGTCGACCGCGACACCGGTGCCCTGTTCGGGCTGCTGGCCGAACTCGATCGCCAGGCAATCGTCGCGCAGAAACGCCTGACCGTGCCGTTCGTGCGCCAGGTGCTCGACGATCGCCGGCGCGACGGGGTCAGCGCCGCAGACTGAAGCCCATACGCCGGGTCCAGTCCAGCGCCGCGAGACAGGCCAGGGAGCTGCCAACCGACATTGCCAGTCCGACCGGGGGCGAGGCCGGGCCGGCCAGCAGGTTCATCACGCCGATACTCAGATACGGGATCATCCAGGCTGCAACCCAGCCGCCCCAGCGCGGTCCGGGCTTGATGCCGGTCAGCAGCAGAGCCGCCAGCGGCAGCGAACCGGCGATCTGCCATGCGGCAATGGGTGGCCACAGGATCAACGCAAAGACCACGGCCAGTGCGGCCAGCGTAACGAAGCGTGAAACGCTCGCGCTCACTTATCCCTGCCAGTCGGCCAGTCGCAGCGCTGCTTCAGCAACGCGCCGTCCGAGCGTCCTCGCAACAGCGATTTCCTCGTCGGTGAGTTCGCCGCCCGGGTTACCGAAATCAACGTGGCTCGCGCCGTAGGGGGTGCCGCCGCTGCGTGTCGTGGACAGCGCCGCTTCCGAATACGGCACGCCGACGAGGAGCATGCCGTGGTGGATCAGCGGCAGGGCCATGCTCAGCAGGGTCGTTTCCTGGCCGCCGTGCAGGCTGCCGGTGGAGGTAAACACGCCGGCCGGTTTGCCGCGCAGATCACCTGACAGCCAGCCGGCGCTGGTGCCGTCGAGAAAATACTTGAGCGCCGCGGCCATGTTGCCGAAACGCGTCGGGCTGCCGAGCAGCAGGCCGGCGCAGTCGCGCAGATCTTCGACCACCGCATAGGGCGCGCCCTCATCCGGCACGGCCGGCAGGCCGGCTTCGGTATCGGGCGATACGCTGGGTACTGTGCGCAGCCGCGCATTCGCAGCCTCGACGCTGTTGACGCCGCGCGCGACCTGCTGCGCGATTTTTGCGGTACCGCCGTGGCGGGAATAATAGAGTACGAGTATGTCGCTCACGTTCGGTTTCCCTTTGAGATTGCTGGTACCGGGCTCGGTTCCCGTGCGCGTCCCGGTGTTTGGACCGCGCTGCCGGCTGGCCGGTGCGCGATTGTAGCGCGCAACCTACCGGCCCTGAGCAGGCTTGCGTCTGGATGTTGCTTGTCTGCCAATCATGCCGTGGTGCCGGGCCCGCGAGCCGCCATTTTCTTGACCGGGTCCTGACCCGTTGCTAGCGTAATTCTCGGTTGTTTTGCATGCGCGGCTGGCGCTTTTAACTGATGCTTCGACGTCTTGCTCCGATACTCTGTCTGATTGCCCTTGCCGGCTGTGCGACCGCGCCGCCGGTGCAGGAGATGAGCGATGCCCGCCAGGCTATCGCGGCGGCGCGTCAGGCCGGTGCCGAGCAGTACGCGGCCGATCAGCTGAAACAAGCCGAGTTCATGCTCGAGAGTGCGGAGGGTTACCTGCAGACCGGCACGTCCAACGGCTACTGGTCGGCGCGGCGTGCCGCAGTGGATGCCAAGGACACCGCGCTGAACGCGCTGCTGGTCAGTCGCAGCGCGACCAACCCCGACCCCTGATACAGGTCGTCGATGCCCGAGCCCATCTGTGCCCGTTTTTTCGTATCCGGCAAGGTCCAGGGCGTGTTCTTTCGTGCCAGTTGCGTACAGCAGGCGGCACGGCTCGGCCTGTATGGCTGGGCGCGCAATCTCGCCGATGGCCGGGTCGAAGTGCTGGCGCGGGGTGAGCCCGACGCGATGAATGCGCTGGCGCGCTGGCTGGTCACCGGTCCGCCGGCTGCTCGCGTCGACAACGTCGAGCGGCACGCGGAGGATCTGGCCATTGCCGCGCGACTCACAGACTTCCGCGTTACCTGAACGGACTACAGGCGGAACCAGCGCGAGCGCAGACGCTCCAGCACTTTCTCCGGGTAGCGGCGACTACCGAGACTGCCGTTATAGCGCGCCAGTGCGCGCACCCAGTCACCCGATTCCATGTCGAAGTAGTAACGCAGAATCGTGCAACCCATGCGCAGATTGGTCTCGATGTTGACCAGCCGGTCATCGGGTCGACCGATCTCTTCCAGCCAGAACGGCATGACCTGCATCAGCCCCTGCGCACCCGCGACCGACACCGCGTAGGCGTCGAACGCGCTCTCGATGTCGATGACCGCCAGCACCATTTCCGGCGGCAGCTCGACGCGCGTCGCTTCGCGGTGTACCTGCTTGAGTATGCGGATGCGCTCCTGCGGGTCGGCGACCTGTCTGCCCAGGCGGGTCGCCATGTCGGTGAGCCAGACCTGGGCGTCGAAGCGATCCGGGAAGCTGCGCGATTCTTCCATCGCTTCGCGCAGCAGACGTTTGAGCTCCGGATCCGGCGCCGCGCGCGGCACCAGCGGCGCGGCCAGCAGGCCGAGCGCCATCGCCAGCAGCGCGAAGCTTCTAAGCGGCTGTCGCCGCTTCGATAAGCCCGCGCAGGATGCCCGGTGTTTCATCGATACCCCACTGCTGCTCTTCGCCGTCACGACGCGCGCGGTATTCGACCTGGCCGGCGTCCAGGCCGCGCTGCCCCAGGACCAGGCGGTGCGGGATACCGAGCAGGTCTGCGTCGGCGAACTTGACTCCCGGCCGCGCCTGGCGATCGTCGAGCAGAACTTCCAGTCCTGCCTGCTGCAGATCTTCGTACAGTCGCTGTACCGCCTCTGTGACGGCCGGCGACTTTTTCGGGTTGAGTTCAATCAACACGACCTGGAACGGCGCCATCGGCTCCGGCCAGATGATCCCGTTGTCGTCGTGATTCTGCTCGATAGCCGCGGCCACGATCCGCGACACGCCGATGCCGTAGCAGCCCATCAGCATGGCCACTTCCTTGCCCTGCTGGTCCAGTACCGTAGCCCCCAGGCTGCGGCTGTACTTGTCGCCCAGCTGGAAGATATGGCCGACTTCTATGCCGCGCGCAATGCGCAGTGCGCCACCGCCGCCCGGGCTGGGGTCGCCGTCGACCACATTGCGCAGGTCGGCGGCAGCGGGCGAGGGCAGGTCGCGGTCCCAGTTCACGTCGCGCAGGTGCTGATCGTTCTGGTTGGCGCCGCAGACGAAATCAGCCAGCGCCAGCGCGCTGTGATCCGCGATCACCGGAATGTCGGCGCCAACCGGGCCGACAAAGCCGGGCGAGCAACCCAGTGCGTCGACAATCTCGTCGCTGCCGGCCATGCGCAGCGGGCTGGCCACGGCGTCCAGGGACGCGGCCTTGACCGCGTTGAGTTCGTGATCGCCGCGTAGCGCCAGCGCTACCAGTCCGCCGTCTGCGCCGGCCACTACCAGGGTTTTCAAGCAGCGACTGGCCGGTATCGAAAAGAACTCGCTGACCGCGTCGATGGTTTTCACGCCCGGCGTGGCGACCTGGCTCATCTCCGCGGCAGGCGCAGGTCGCGCCTCGGTCGGCGGAAGCGCCGTGGCCATTTCCACGTTGGCGGCGTAGCCGTCGCCTTCGCACCAGGCAATCGCGTCCTCACCGGAGTCGGCGAGCACGTGAAACTCCTGTGAGCGTGCGCCGCCGATCTCTCCGCTGTCGGCCTCTACCGGCCGAAAGCGCAGACCTAGCCTCGTGAAGATTCGCGCATAGGCATCGGCCATTGCGTCGTAGGTCTGCTGCAGGGAGTCCTGATCGATGTGAAACGAGTAGGCGTCTTTCATCAGGAACTCACGCGCGCGCATCACGCCGAAACGCGGCCGAATCTCGTCGCGGAACTTGGTCTGGACCTGGTAATAGTTGACCGGCAGCTGCTTGTAGCTCTTGAGTTCGCGCCGCGCGATGTCGGTAATGACTTCTTCGTGCGTCGGGCCGAAACAGAAATCCCGGTCATGGCGGTCGCGCATGCGCAGCAGCAGCGAGCCATAGATCTCCCAGCGTCCGCTTTCCTGCCACAGCTCGGCCGGCTGCACGGCGGGCATCAGCAGCTCCAGCGCGCCGGCGCGATCCATTTCCTCCCGCACCACCTGCTCGACTTTGCGCAGAACCTTCAGGCCCAGCGGCATCCAGGTGAACAGACCCGACGCCAGCCGGCGCAGCAGTCCCGCGCGCAGCATGAGCTGATGGCTGACGATTTCGGCGTCGGCGGGAACTTCCTTGAATGTAGTCAGCGGCAGGCGGCTCAGGCGCATCGGGAATCCCGCGGTGATCGGCGAACGGGCGCAATTCTAGAGCCTTGCGCTGGGTCTCGCACGATCCTTGCTCCCGGCATTGACCCGCTGCCACGGGCGAGGTTAGAAGATGCCGATGACCAGTGTTGCGAAAAACCGCTCGGCCGTGGCGCGCGAGGGCCTGCCCTGGCTGTTGCTGTGCCTGGCGAGCATCCTGATCGTCTATCGCTTTGCCGGTCCCGCCTGGTCGGTATTGCCGGCGGCCGCCTTGGTCGCGCTGTTTCTGCTGTTTCGCGATCCGGGTCGGGATGTGCCGCCTCTGCCGCTGGCGGTGCTCGCGCCCTGCGACGGCCGGGTGCTGAGCGCCGAGGAGAGCGCAACCGGCGAGCTGAAAGGCCGCTGGCAGTGCGTACGCATCCGCTGCAGCCGGATCGGCGCCTACACCGTGCGGGCCCCGATAGAGGGTCAGGTGCAGTGCCTGACCGAGGATCAGCTGGCCGGCTCGGCAGAGCGCGACGGACTGTGGCTGCGCAGCGAAGAATCGGATGACGTCGTATTGCTGTTTCGCGGGCCGCCCGGGCCGCTGGCGCCGCGCGCCTTCGTCCGCTACGGCGAGCGCCTGGGCCAGGGCCAGCGCTTTGCCTACCTGCGACTCGCCCGCGAGGCGCGGATTTACCTGCCGGCCACGGCCCGCCTCAAGGTGAGCCGGGGCGATCGCGTGACCGCCGGGCGCAGCGAACTCGCCGAACTGGCCCGCGGTGACGGCGGCTAAAGCGCGAACCGCCGCGTGTGTTCGTCCGCCGTCGGTGGCAAACTGTCCATAATCAGCGGTTTACGCCATGGATGATCCAGACCAACAGCCAGCCCTGCGGCGCCGCGGCGCGATTTACCTGTTGCCGAACCTGTTTACCACGGGTGCGCTGTTCGCCGGGTTCTACGCCATCATCGGTGCGATCGACGGCAATTATCAGCGCAGCGCAATCGCTCTGTTTATTGCCATGGCGCTGGATGGGCTCGACGGTCGTCTCGCCCGGCTGACCGGCACCGAGTCGGAGTTCGGCAAGGAATACGACAGCCTGGCAGACCTGGTCTCATTCGGGGTAGCCCCGGCGATCATCGTTTACCAGTGGGGCCTGGTCCGGCTCGCCGAGTACGGCTGGATCTGGGGCAAGGTCGGCTGGCTGGCCGCCTTTCTGTACGCTGTAGCCGCTGCGCTCAGGCTGGCGCGTTTCAATGTCGCCAAGCCGGCCGGTGACCGTCGTTTCTTCGAGGGCCTGCCCAGCCCGTCCGCCGCGGGCCTGGTGGTCAGCATGGTCTGGCTCGGCACCGTCCTCGACTGGTCCGGCGTGGCCGCGCTGGCCGTGGCCTGCGCGATAACGACCGCGGCCGGTGCGCTGATGGTCTCGCGCCTGGCCTACTTCGGCTTCAAGGATCTCAGCGCGCAGGGCCGCATTTCCTTCACCTACATCCTGGTGATCCCGCTGACCTTCGTGATGATCGCGCTGAACCCGCCAGTGGTGATTTTCGTGATTGCCTGCACCTATGCTTCGTCCGGCCCGCTTCTCGCGGTCTGGCGCTGGCGCCGCCGCCGCGAGCGTCGGCGTGCCGAGGCGGGCGCCGCGCGGCACGAGGGATAAGTCATGCCGCTGGGCCTGTCCGAGTTGCAGCGTCGCGCTCTCGACATCATGGAAATCCCGGTCTGGGAGCAGCCCGGTGAGTCGTCGCCCGCCGTGGTCGAACCGGTCGCGCTGACGCCGGGTGACGATGCTTTCGCCGGCCTGCCCGGCGAAGTCGCCGCCTGTACTCGCTGCGCGCTGCATGCGTCGCGCACGCAGACGGTATTCGGCGTCGGCGATCCGCAGGCCGACTGGCTGGTCATCGGCGAAGCGCCGGGCGCCGAGGAAGACCGGCAGGGCGAGCCCTTCGTCGGTCGCGCCGGCCAGTTGCTGAACGAAATGCTGCGGGCTGTCGGCCTGGGTCGCGAGCGCGTGTACATCGCCAACATCCTGAAGTGTCGGCCACCCAATAATCGTGACCCCAGGCCTGACGAAGTCGCGGCCTGCGGCAGTTACCTGCAGCGGCAGATCGACGTCATCCGCCCGCGCATCATTCTTGCCGTCGGGCGCATCGCCGCGCAGAACCTGCTGAAAAGCGAGCAGCCGGTAGGGCGGCTGCGCGGCCGCGTGCATCGCTACGCGCCGGGAGATATTCCGCTGGTGGTCACCTATCACCCGGCTTACCTGCTGCGCAGTCCGGGCGAGAAGCGCAAGTCCTGGGACGACCTGTGCCTGGCGCGAGCGGCCCTGCAGGGAGCAGCCGGATGAGCGCGGTTCTCGACGAATTGCCGCTGCGTATCCGGCGCATGCAGCAGGAGGACGTGCCGCATGTGGCCGAACTGGAGCGCAGCGTGTACGAGTTCCCCTGGTCGGCCGGGATCTTCCGCGACTGTCTGCTCGCCGGCTATACCAGCGTGGTACTGGAGCAGGCGCGCGAGGTCGCCGGTTATTCGATCATGTCGGTTGCGGCCGGCGAGGCGCATCTGCTCAACATCTGCGTGACCGAGTCGCTGCGTGGTCAGGGTATCGGCAGCGAGCTGCTGCACTACATGATCGGGCGCGGCCGGGACGCCGGCGCCGAGCGCCTGTACCTGGAAGTGCGGCCGTCGAACAAGAGCGCGATCCGGCTGTACCGGCGCTCCGGTTTCGAAGTGGTCGGCGTGCGGCGCGGCTATTACCGGGCTCGCGACGGCAAGGAAGACGCGATCGTGCTGGTGCATCGCGTGGCCGCTGCGTCACGCCGTTCTTTTGCCCGCTGAAGTCGCGCAGCGGCCGCCCGGGTTCTGGCGGCAGCGGCCGGTCGTCGGCTGGGCTCTGTACGACTGGGCCAACTCGGCCTTTTCACTGACCGTCGTTACCGCCTTCGTGCCGGTAATGCTGGCCGAATTCTGGAACGACGGGGCGGAGTCGGCGGTCACGACCTTCCGCCTCGGCATGGCGAACGGTCTGGCCAGCCTGGTGGTGGCCCTGATGGCGCCGCTGATCGGCGCGATCGCGGATCGCGCCGGGCGGCGCAAGCGCACCTTGCTGTTCTTCACCAGCCTCGGGGTCGTCATGACCCTGGCGCTGGCGCTGGCCGGTTCCGGTCAGTGGCTGCTGGCACTGGGCTGTTTCGCACTGGCCACGGTCGGGTTCGCGTCCAGTAATTCGCTGTACGACTCGCTGCTGGTCGACGTGACCACCCCCGAACGTTACGACCAGGTGTCTGCCTATGGCTTCGCGCTCGGCTACATCGGTGGCGCGCTGTTGTTCACGCTGAATGTTGTGATGGTGTCGTCCCCGGAGACCTTCGGGCTGGCCGATGCCGGCCAGGCGGTCCGCTGGTCGTTCATCAGCGTCGCGGTCTGGTGGCTGGTATTCACGCTGCCGTTGATCTGGTGGGTGCACGAATCGCCGTCGGCGACGCCGCCGGCCGGTGAGGCTCTGCGCGCCGGCATGCGCGAATTGCTCGGCACGCTTCGCGCCCTGCGCGGGCAACGCGACGTCTGGCTGTTCCTGATCGCCTACTGGCTGTACATCGACGGCGTGTACACCATCATCAAGATGGCCGTGGATTTCGGCATGGCCCTGGGGCTGACCACGCAGGACCTGATTCTCGCCATCCTGATCACCAACTATGTCGGCTTTCCGGCGGCGCTGGTCTTCGGTGCGCTGGGCCGACGTTACGGGCCGCGCGCCGGCCTGTACCTGTCGCTGAGCGTGTACATCCTGGCCACCATCGCTGCGAGCTTCATCACCACCGAACGCGACTTCTACGTGCTGGCGGTGTGTATCGGCCTGGTCCAGGGCGGCGTGCAGAGCCTGAGTCGTTCGCTGTTCGCCCGGCTGATCCCGCCCGGCAAGACCGGCGAGTATTTCGGCTTCTACAACATGCTCGGCAAATTTGCCGCGATCATCGGCCCGATCCTGGTCGGCGTGGTGGCGCTGTGGTCCGGCAGCCAGCGCATCGGCCTGCTATCGATCCTGGTCCTGTTCGTGATCGGGCTGGGGCTGCTCACGCAGGTGCGGGCAGGCGCCGCCGCGGGCGAAACCGCCTGACCGCATCGGCGAACGCCCGCTCGGCCGACGGGCTTGCTGTCTCGTCGTAGCGCAGGCGCGCGTAGGTGTCGAACAGGCTGTCGAGGTCGGTGGCCAGATCCGGGCGCAGGACGGCCGCGCGGCGTGAGTATTCCAGCGGACCTTCCTCGGCGCGCCGCGGGCGCGTGACTTTCGCGGTGCGTCGGCAGAGCTCCCGGTAGGCGCGGCTCAGCCGGTTGCGTCGCGGACGGTACAGCCGCTGCTGGTACCAGGCCAGGACGAACATGCAGGCTGCGGTCATCACCGCCATGATGCCGACCAGGTAGCGCGTGGCGCGTTCCGGCAGCCCGGCGAGATTCAGCAGGCTGGCCTGGCTGTCCGGGCCGAAGGCCAGCACCCAGCGATTCCACGCCGCGTTGACCGCATCCCAGCCCATCATCATCTGATCGACCAGGCGGCTGCTGCGCAGGGTCTCGGCGCCGGCGAGGCTGCCGCTGTCGATTGCCGCGTCCATGCCCCATTCGATGCGTTCCGGCGCAACTGCGGCGGTCGGATCGAAACGCTGCCAGCGCCCGTCCAGCCAGACTTCGACCCAGGCATGGGCGTCGGCCTGACGCACAAGCCAGTAGTTGCCGAGCGGATTGAGTTCGCCGCCCTGGTAGCCCGTCACGATGCGCGCCGGCAGGCCGGCCGCGCGGGCCAGCACCGCGAAGGCCGATGCGTAGTGTCCGCAGAATCCCTCGCGGGTCGCGAACAGGAACTCGTCTACCGAATCGGCGCCGAGCAGAGCCGGCGTCAGGCTGTAGTAGAAGGGTTGCTCGCGGAACCTGCGCAGGATGGAGCTTAAGAATTCGCGATCGTCGCCGGCCTCGGCCCGCAGCTGCTGAGCGAGCGCGACACTGCGCGGATTGCTGCCGACCGGCAGCCAGGTGTCGGCCTGCCAGGCGCGCTCGGTCATGGAACCGGGCGTCGCGCCGCCCAGCGACGCGCGGGCGCGGTAACTGGTGCGCCCGTCCAGCGGCGCGAAACTCAACAGTTCGAAACTCGAGTTCAGGACCGCGCGCTTCGCATTCCAGCTGCGCAACGTCTCCAGCGCCAGCAGCCAGCGCGCGCTCGAGGGTTCCAGCGTGATCTCGTAATCGACGGTCGGGGCCTGCGGGTCGATCTGCTCGATCAGCCTGGGCAGGTAGCCGGTCCTGCGGCGTTCCCAGCGGCGGCCGTCGAAGCGGTTCAGCACCGGCCCGCGCCAGTAGAGGTCTGCACCGCGAGGAATCTCGCCGTCGAAGCGCACGCGAAAAGCGACTTTGTCGGACAAGGCAAGCTCGCTGATATCGCCCGGGCTCATGCTGTCGGCGAGCCCGGTGGTGCCTGCGCCGGTGCGCTGGGGCAGGGACCAGAACGGTCCGGGCACACGCGGGAACAGCAGGAACAGGATGGCCATCAGCGGCACTGCCTGGAGCAGCAGTCGGCCGGCCGTCGCCAGCGCATGTCCGGGACTTACCGGGCTGGAACTGCGCGAAATCTGCAGCAGTGCGGTGATTGCGACCAGTACCGCGCCGAGCAGATATACCGGTCCCCACAGGGCCTGCTCGCGCAAGAACGCGGCGAACAGCAGGAACAGGCAGATGAATACCACGACGGCGCGGTCGCGATGGCCGCGGGTCTCGAGCAGCTTCATTGCGACCATCACCATCAGCAGGCCGGAGCCGGCGTCGATGCCGGAGACCTGGCGGTAGGTCAGCAGAATGCCCGCGAAGCCGAGCAGGGTGAGCGGTACCCGCACCCAGGCCGACGGCAGGCCGCGGCGGCGCCAGGCCGAGTACAGTCGCCAGCCGGCGATCGAGAACACCATCACCGGCACCCAGGGATGGACGTGCGGCAGATGCGGCAGCACCGCGGCGAGCACTGCCGCGACCAGCCAGAGCAGCTGGCCGGTCGATTCGGCCGCGGTTTCCTGGCGGCGTTCAGGGCTCCGGGTCGCGCTCATGCCAGGCTGCCGACCGGCAACAAGGCCAGCTGCTCGAGGCAACGGCCAAGCTGCTGCTGACCCGAACCCGGTGGCAGTTCGATGCCGGGCAGCCGCAGCCCGTAGACCCGGCCGGCCTGCTGTGCCGTCAGGACCCGACGCGTGAGGCTGGCGATGCGCTGTTCCGGGTCGGCCGCGGTCTCACTGTCCCATTCGATCCACAACGGCGTTGGGCTGCCGCTATGGTATTCGCTGACCAGCGTCTGGCCGGTTCGGGCGAGAATTTTCCAGGCGATGCGACGGGGCGGATCGCCGGGCCGCCAGTCGCGCAGGCCGGAAAAATCATCCTCGCCGGACCTGTCGTATCCGTCTTCCTGCTGGCCGATTTCGCCGCGGTCGTGACCGGTGGCCGACGGCGCGGGCTGTGGATAGACCAGCCCGTCGAGCTCCATGTTGACCCAGGCCCAGGCCCTGAGCAGACCCAGCGGATACAGCGTACTGATCTGCAGCCGCGGCGCGCTCAAACGGCCGCGACGTTCGGTGGGCAGCGCCAGCGCCAGTTGCCGGCGGCTGCCCGCCGCCAGCTCGGTGGTCAGCGGGTAGTGCCCGTCCCAGCCCAGGCGCAGCTGCCAGCGTGCCTGGCCGCTGTCGTTCTCGAGATTAAAGCGGAAACGCAGTGGCTCGCCGGCAAAGACCGGCTGTGCGCCCAGCGCCAGCAGCCGCAGACCTGCGAGGTTGTGGTGGCAGTGATGCATGCTGACGATGCCGACCCCGGCCAGCAGGAAGGTCAGCGCGAAACCCAGATTGTTGTTGTAGTTCATCGCGCCGAGCAGCATCGTAAACAGGATCACGCCGAAGATGACGCCGGCGCGGGTCGGCAGGATGTAGATGCGGCCGGTATGCAGCGTGGTGCGCGCCGCGTCGATGCCCTGGCGGCGCCTGGCCCAGGCGCGGGCCCGCGCGCCCACGCGCGTGCCGATGGCTGCGAGCGCCGCGGCCACGGTCGGCCTTAGGGCACCGCGACTGCGTCCAGAACCCGTGCGACCACCGTGTCGGAGTCGGACAGGCTGTAGTCGCGCGGACGCAGTCGGTGACCGGCGACGGCCACGAATACCGCTTTGAGATCTTCCGGGCGCACGCCGCGATGGCCGTGCAGCAGCGCCCAGCAGCGCGCCGCGGCGAGCAGGTCGACCGCGGCACGCGGCGACAGGCCGTACTCGAATTCCGGACTTTCGCGGGTATAGGCAATCAGGGCCTGGGCGTAGTCCAGTGCCGCGTCGGACATATGCACCTCGCGTGCAGCACTCTGCAGGCCGGCAATGGCCGAGACCTCGACGGCCGGCTCGAGCCTGGCCAGCATTTCACGGCGATCGGAACCGCGCAGCAGTTCGCGTTCCATCTCGGGGGCCGGATAGCCAAGCCCGATGCGCATCAGGAACCGGTCGAGCTGCGATTCCGGCAGCGGGAAGGTGCCGACCTGCTGTACCGGGTTCTGGGTCGCGATTACGAAAAACGGTTCGGGCAGATCGTAGGTGTCGCCGTCGGCGGTGACCTGGCGTTCCTCCATCGCCTCGAGCAGCGCGCTCTGCGCTTTCGGCGTAGCGCGATTGACCTCGTCGGCCAGCACCAGCTGGGAGAACAGCGGGCCCGGGTGGAAATGGAACTGATTGTCGGCCTGGTCGAAGATCGATACGCCGATCACGTCCGCCGGCAGCAGATCGCTGGTGAATTGAATGCGCCGGAACTGCAGGCCCAGCACCGCAGCGAGGCTGCGTGCCAGCAGGGTCTTGCCGACGCCGGGCAGGTCTTCGATCAGCAGGTGTCCACGGGCCAGCAGGCAGCTGACGGCGAGCCGGATCTCGTGGTCCTTGTCGAGCACGATGCTGCTGACTCGCTCGACTATCGCCTCGGCATGGCCGCGGGCCTCGGCCACGCGGTCGTGCTCGCTGATCCGGGTTACGGTTTCCGTCATCGCGCGGGTCTCATGCAGCTAAAGACAAAGCGGGGTCCGGACATGTTGCCGGATGCATCGCGTCGTGATTGCGAACTGGTACGCAGATTATGACGTGCACCGCGGGCAGTCAGCGCACCGCCGACTTTAACACTACCGAGAAAACTTATTTTATAATTTAAAACAGATATTTAGATTATTATCTTAATAAGCTTTCGAAGTTAATTTATCGCATCCAGCCGGCCCAGCTGGGCTTCCAGTTGCGTAATCTGCTCGCGCGCTGCTTCGGCTTTGCGCCGTTCCTTGTCGACCACCTCGGCCGGCGCGTTGTCCACGAAGCGCTGGTTACCGAGCTTGCCCTCGACGCGCTTGAGTTCGGCCCGCACCTTGTCGAGCTTTTTCGCCAGCCGCTCCCGCTCGGCGGCCACGTCGATCAGTCCGGCCATCGGCACGAGGATGCGCAGCCCGTCGAGCAGCGCGGTGGCAGACGGCGGCGGTTCGGCGCCTTCTGACAGCGCTTGCAGGCTTTCGATCCGGCCGATCTCGACCAGGTAGCGCCGGTGGCGTTCGACCCGCTGGCCGGCCGACTCGTCCGCATCCTTAAGCAGCACCGGCAGCGCTTTACCCGGCGAGATATCCATTTCGCCGCGGATCTGGCGCAGGCCGAGGATGAATGCCCGAATCCAGTCCAGCTCGGTTTCGGCCTCGGCATCGGCCGGGAACCCGTCGGCTTCCGGAAATGCCTGGGTCATGATGGTGTCGCCGCTTACGCCGGCCAGGGGGCCTAGCTTCTGCCAGATCTCTTCGGTGATGAACGGCATGATCGGGTGCAGGCAGCGCAGCAGCGCTTCGAGTACCTGGACCAGCGTCAGGCGGGTACCCAGTCGCTCGGCCGGCGAGCCACCGCCCTGCAGGACCGGCTTGGCCAGCTCCAGGTACCAGTCGCAATACTCATTCCAGGTGAACTCGTAGAGCGCACGCGATGCGAGGTCGAGTCGATACTCGCCCAGCCGCAATTCGAATTCGCGCAGCGTGTGGCCGAGTCGCGAACGAATCCAGCGATCTGCGAGGCTGAATTCCGGTTCGGCGCCGGCTGGCGGCTCGGTGACATTCAGCATCACGTAGCGCGCCGCGTTCCACAGCTTGTTGCAGAAATTCCGATAACCCTCGATGCGGCCGAGATCGAAGCGGATGTCGCGGCCGTTGCTGGCCAGCGCGGCAAACGTGAAGCGCAGCGCATCGGTGCCGAATTCGGGAATGCCGTTCGGGAACTGCCGCTTCGTGGCCGCCTCGATTTTCGGCGCCATCTGCGG